>CBCTHD010000007.1:0-17186 GCA_965146615.1 uncultured Clostridia bacterium | reverse complement strand
ATCTGATAGGGGTAGTTGTTGATCAAATTCCACCACCGCTCCAGCGTTTTCCGACTCCCACCGCCGAATTGAATATGCATCGCTGCCTTCTTCAAACAAACTCGTTTTCCATTCCTCCACCGTCAGCGTGCCGTCTGCCACATAGCGTTCAAAAAAACGGGCTGCCGTTAACGCTTCATTTGATGTGACTACCATGTCGCTGGCTTTAAAATAAACAAACACCTGATCCGTAAAATTAATACCGTTTGTGTAAAGTTTTATATTTTCCACGGTCTGTAGCATTTGATAACTCTTTTCCCCTTCTATAGGTCCTTCTACCGACAAAAATTTCAGGACCTGCGGATCCAGTGATATTCCCACTAACATTTTGTCTATCATTTCTAACTTTGCGCGAATTCCTCTGCTCAAATTGTTCAGCCGCAGCCCTGCATAATGCTCAATTTCCGTTTCCACTTCTGTATACACCTGCATGTAACTCATTGTACTAATGCCAAGCTGCACCACAATTAACAAGACATAGGACAGTATCCATGTAAATAGAATACTTTTTTTGTGAAAAATAGATTGATTAAAATGCCGTTTTCGTTCCATATCCCTGTCCTCCAATTTTGTCATAATGCAATGCAGCTACCCATCTTTTTCTTATCATTACGGGTAACGTACTAACTTTGTTCATTCCGCGGGGCACCCGAAACTTTATTCAGTGGGTTATTTCAGTGGCGCACAAAAGCATTTTTTGCAAGTACTATTTAGTCGAAGCTGGCTTCCCATGTAATAAAATCCGTTTTCGCTCTCAAGCGCACCTCGTTTTTTGCGTACAAAAACAATTCTAAAAAGTACCGTTCATTTCCGTCCTACAAATTTTTATATGTATCATTTACTGTCTGCTTTAAGCAAATCTTTATCAGAGGAAAGTTGCCCCTGCCTTCAGACAAATTTTTATCAAACAATACTACATCTACTGAAATTTTTGCAACCTTCATCTCAGCTATTCATACTTTTATCAAAATTCCAGCACTTCTCTTATCCAAAATAAAATGTATCTAATATTGGTTTAGGCGACAATTTACTTTGAATAATGCATCCGCGCAAGTCTTGATGGCTATTAGTTTATCACAATTTGTTCAAACTGTCAACGTACTCATAAAAAGTTTGACCTGCCGGCAAATTGCTTCTTCTGTTTCAAATGATGAAGTTTTCTCGCGACAATTCATATGCGCCCGGTACTGGACGTATTTTTTTGACAATCTATATGCCCCAGGCACAATATAAAATCTTTTTTGATAATTTATATTTCCCGGGTGTTGGACAAAATCTTTCGACAATCTATATTTTTCCGGTACAAGATAAAATTCTATTGACAATCTATATTTCCCGGGCATTGGATGAAATCCCTTTTGGCAGTCTATATTCCCGGGCATTGGACAAAATCTTTTGACATGACAAAAAAGCTGCCGCAGAAGCGACAGCTTTTTCGCTATTCATATGACAAATGTCATATTCTATTTTGTATTAGTGATTTGTTTTAATGATAACTGCATCTTTCGCAATGTCGTCGATTACACGAACGAATACGAAGTCACCAGCAATATCATTAGCTACTTCTCTATCGTAGTCAACATCAGCCAGATCGCTTTCTTCAATTCTCGGGTCTTTACCTTCGAATTTGTCATAGACAACAACGTTAGCGCTCTTGAATGTAACTTCTACGAACTTAGTAGCGTCAGCATTTTCTGCATCAGCATCGAAGTCGTCACTTGTAACCAGTGTCAAGTTGCTGCCACGGAGGTTTCTAGCATAACCGAAGTAGAACTGTACAGAATCTCCATTCGGAGCTTCATCCAGCAAACCAGGAATAATGCTATCCGTCAAGTCAACAGCAGTCGGTTCGGTTACATCGTTACCATTAAACTGTGCAGATGCGGAGAAGATCTTCGCAATCGCTTTCAGTTCTTCACCAGCGCCGCTCTGGTAAACTACTACGTCACCTTTTGTAATGCTGGAAGCGTTAATTCTGTCTGTGTCGTCGCCAACATAAACCTGAACTGTTTCACCGTTCATCAGACCGGTCAGTCTGGTTACCGTGTCGCCGTCAGAATTTGTTGTGGTAGCTGTGCTGGTAACCACCATCAGGTTGGAGTTAGCAACCAGTGCGTTCACCAGTTTCACACCAAACAGTGCTTTTGCGTTGCTGTCATCATCGCAGTTTACAGCAAATGCATTAATCTCCTGGCTATCAACCAGTCCATCTTTCTTCATAACAGTAATGTCATTTTCATCGATGGTTGTATCAGTAGCATAATTTACGCCGTCGCCTGCATCAATGCTAAACAGGATGGTGTTGTCGGTCATGTATACGCCGCCCGCTGCATCCGTGTTTACATTGTAGGTAGAACCGCTGATCTGATATGCGGTATATCCATAACCATCCTGATCCAATACTTTACCTTTGTTCGGCAACAGGTTCAGTTTGTAAACTTCACCGTTGGAGTTCAGGTCGTAGGTTACAGGTGCATTCAGTACAAACAGGTCGTCGTCGCCACCAATTGTTCTGGTCGGCAAATTCGACTGAGAAGCCGTTGTTTCAAATGCCAGTACCTCATACTGCGTAAAGTCTTCAGAAGTAGATGTTACAGAAGAACCGGATTCATTGATTGTTACTTTGTTTGCCAAGTCATAAACAACAAATTCGCCATCTTCGTTCATCATCTGAATCTGTCTGCTCGAAGAGATACCACTTGTGCTACCAATCTTCGTTGCGAAACCAACCTTCATGTTACTTACGATAGCGGATTTATCCAGATAGAAGATATTGCCGCGTGCGTTGATATAGAAAGTAGCTTCTGTGTTGGTTTTCAGATTGTTAAAGTTAATATCTTCGTTACGTGTTTCAACACTATAGGTTGTACCGTCAATCGCGATCTCTTTGTCGGAATCGCTGATTTCCGTGATTTTACCACTCACCGTATTATCGTCCAGAATGATAACATTACCGGTGATCAGCTTGTTGCTTTCAACAATACCTTTTCTGATACTCAGAACAGAACCAGATTTGATATCATCGAAGGATGCTTCTGTGCCATCTGCATTTTCAATCGTGAAGGAAGCATTTCTTTCCGTCGGATCCAGATAGATTGCACTAGCTGTATTCTGCGCGGTAACTCTGTAGGTGTTTGCATTTACCAAGTCAACAACCATGTCGGTGTAGTACTCGATGTATGCTACATCAAATTCAGAATCCGTGTCATTGTTCAACAGGGTTACATTGAAGCCCAGCGGTCCCGGCTCGTCAACCTGTGCTTCTTCAATAAAGTTCTGGAATGTTTCCAGTGCAGTAGAACCGAGGACTTTATTACTTTCGTTGCCCAGCAGATCTCTGATGTATGCTTCACCAGTAGCGAAGTTAATGTCGTTTACATACAGAGAGAAATCAGTCGGGTCGATGGTTGCTCTTGTGTAAGAACTGCTGCTTGTTTCATCATCATAGAAAGCAACTTCCGGAGTCGTTTTGCTCATATCCGTATATTTCGGATAGATGTCTTCACTCTTGAAGGATACTTCGTCAATTCTGCTGCTCTTTTCAACAATCGCTCTGATGGTTACTTCGTCATCATAAGCGCCTTCCAGGTAAGCAATAACCGGTTTGTTCAGATAAGACTGAGCATCAGTTGTGCCAACACGCACTTTATCTTCCACCCAAGACAGGTCGGAATAGGTGTTATTAGCTTCCGGGTCAGAGATATACAGTTTTCCATCATAAGCAATGTAGTGTTTGTCTACATGCAGACGAACTTGGTCAGCCTGTAAATCGTTGCTGTTACCTGTGCTACCAGGGATAGCAAGAATGGTTGCTTCCACTTTTACCAGATCCAGAGAATCCAACAGAATGGAATCGCCAGGTGCATACTGGATAGAACCTGTTCCATAGGAAACTTGTTCCATGATCGGTACATCCAGAGCGTTGTAAGCCAGTCTTGCAACCGTACCACGGTTAGCAGCTTCGCCGTTCACGCCAGAAACACCAGTCGTTACGCCAATCTGAGAAGCAACTGCCAGGTAACCGGTCGGGTAAGCGCCCATACCTTCTGCTTTCGGCGTATAGCCCAGAGCAGCAACTACCATTTTAACAGCTTCTTCAAATTTTACGTTTTCTTCGGGCAGGAACAGACCGTTGCCGACACCATTGATGATGCCCTGCTGAGACGCCATGTTGATATACCCGCTTGCCCAGTGGTCAGCAGCAACGTCTGTGAAAACAGTTGTGCCTTTTGCACTGTTTGCTGCATTTTCCAAGCCTTTGAGAAGGCATACAATCGCATCAAATTCTGCTCTTGTTATGTCGCCTTCCGGCTGTATTGTACCATCTGATTATCCAGTTAAAAGACCCAAATCAGCCAATACAGACACTGCTTCTGCGTAGTTTGCTGTTTTGTCCAGATCCGGGAACGAAGCCGCAAATACGTTTGTTCCGATGATCATCGCAAAAGCAAGAACTACCGCAAGAACCTTTTTCAGATTCTTCATTGTAAATTCCTCCTTATTGATAAAAAAATTTCCCACCTATGTAAAGGCGTTTGGCATACAAGCTACCCGCCCAATGCCGATATGGTGATTATACCACTACATCCTCGGTTCTGTCAAGCCTATCCTGCACTTGTAATAAAAATGTAACGTAAAAGAAACAAGCCTGCTATTCAACCTTTGGTTCTTTCGTTTTCACTTTTCTTTCAAGCACACGAAGCGCCTGACATCCACTTCTTATTTAGGAGTATTCGCCGCTTTCGCGGCATTTTTTTGATGAGAGTTCCAACTCACAACCCATTATATCATATATTTTTTCTAAGGTCAATGGGAAATCTATCTTTTTTCAGTTTTGTATATGTTTGAAAGTTTTTTGCACTACTTTAAATTATAATTTAGGCATTATCCCTAATAAGCAGCGCACGATAGACCGTCCCACGGTTGTTCCTCTCATGCTTTACATTGTGTTAGACGCGCCTTGTTGAAATTTGTTCCCGTTTTTTTTCTTCTTTTTATTTCCTCGGTAATTTTTTTCTTAATACAAAGTACGCGTCAGTTTCTATAGCCGTTTCGGACTATTTTCTACTATAATATATATTAGGAAGTAATTCGTTGTTTAGGAATTGTTTTTCATTGCCGCAACAAACCCGTTGAAAATCGGATGCGGACGTCCGATTCTGGATTTAAATTCCGGATGAAACTGAACCGCGACAAACCACGGGTGTTCCGGCAGCTCCACGATTTCCACCAGACGGTCATCCGGCGATTTGCCTGCCAGTAACATGCCCGCTTTTTCAAACGGCTCCCGGTATTTGTTATTAAATTCATAACGGTGGCGGTGGCGTTCCTGAATCAGTTCCTCGCCATACAAGGCACGCGCTTTTGATTCCTCTTTCAACTTACAAGGATACAAACCCAGACGCATTGTACCGCCCAAGTTGGCAATATCTTTCTGGTCTGCCATAATATCGATAACCGGCGCTTTTGTCGCGCCGTTAATCTCGCTGCTGTTGGCATCATCAAGTCCCAACACATGACGCGCAAATTCAATGACCGCAATTTGCATACCCAGACAAATGCCCAGATATGGCACGTTATGTTCCCGCGCATACTGCGCCGCCAGAATTTTTCCTTCAATACCCCGGTCTCCAAAGCCGCCCGGCACCAAAATGCCGTCCATCTTTCCCAGCATTTCTTCCACATTGTCCGGCCGGACCTCTTCCGCGTCAATCCAGTTAATTTCCACTTCACAGTCGTTTTCAATACCGCTGTGCTTCAGCGCTTCCGCAATACTGATATAAGCGTCATGCAGCGCTACATATTTTCCAACCAGTCCCACGTTCACTTTCCCGTGTAAGCGTTTCATCTTTTCTACCAGGCCTGTCCATTGTACCAAATCAGGTGTAATATCAGCCAGTCCCAGCCGTTTACAAACAAATTTTGCAAGTCCTTCCTCTTCCATCATCAGCGGAACGCTGTAGAGACTGTCCGCATCCAAATTCTGAATGACGCCCTGGGGCGGAAGGTTGCAAAACAACGCGATTTTTGCGCGCAATTCTTCTGACAGCGGCATTTCGCTTCGGCACACCACCATGTCCGGCTGGATTCCCAAGCCGAGCAACTCTTTTACACTGTGCTGTGTTGGTTTCGATTTTTGTTCGCCTGACGTTTTGATGTAAGGCACCAACGTCACATGAATATACATGCAGTTTTCCCGTCCCACATCGGACGCCACCTGGCGAATTGCTTCCAAAAACGGCAGACTTTCAATGTCGCCGACCGTACCGCCGATTTCCGTAATCACGACATCGGTGCCCGCATCTTTGCCGACGCGGTATATCTTATCTTTAATTTCATTGGTGATGTGTGGAATCACCTGGACCGTACCGCCCAGATAATCGCCGCGGCGTTCTTTATCAATAACGGCTGCATATACCTTTCCTGTCGTCACATTGCTGCCCGCACTCAAGTTCTCGTCGATAAACCGTTCGTAGTGCCCCAGATCCAAGTCTGTTTCCGCTCCGTCGTCCGTCACAAAAACTTCGCCATGCTGATACGGACTCATTGTGCCAGGGTCGATGTTAATATAAGGGTCACATTTCTGCATGGTGACCCGGTGCCCGCGCGCTTTGAGCAGTCTACCCAACGATGCCGCCGTGATGCCTTTACCGATTCCTGATACTACGCCGCCCGTGATAAAGATATATTTCATCGCCACACGTCACGCCTCCTCTTTCCTAAAACAGGCTTCGGTCCCTCATCTCACCTCAGCCTTTTTCTCAATTTTCGCATATACACTTTATTATTGTAATATTCATTTCAATTTGTGTCAAGTATATTTTTTAACAAAATTTCCGCTTAAGTTCCCTCTGTTTCTTCCTCTATGCTTCCAGCACCAAGGTAAACGGTCCGTCGCCTACCAACTCTACCTGCATATCGGCGCCAAACCGACCGCACGCCGTATGACTGCAAATCCCGCGGCAGCATTCGATAAAGTATTCGTAAACCGTCCGCGCCACATCCGGCGACGCCGCGCCGGTAAAACTGGGGCGGTTGCCCTTGCGGCAATCAGCATATAATGTAAACTGCGAAACCACCAGAATATCCCCACCGGTATCCTGTAAAGAAAGATTTGTTTTTCCTTCGCTGTCCGTAAAAATACGCAGCCGCCCTATTTTATCCGCCAAGCGTTCCGCGGTCTCCCCGGTATCCTCCGGTCCCACACCAACGAGCAAAACCAATCCGGCGCCGATTTCTCCCGTGATTTCTCCTTCTACCGATACTTTCGCGCGCCGCACACGCTGCAAAACAATTTTCATTTGTATCCCTCCTCCTTTTCCATAATAGCGAAAAAAACTTAAAAAATCAAGAACTTGCAACATCTTTTTTTATGATACAGACAAGCGCGGCTCCATGTAGAAATTTTTGCTAAAATAAGAACACTTTTTGCTAGATTCGCATAAAAATGAAATATTTTCTATTTACCTCTTGCATTTTATGCTAATCTATTGTATACTGATATACGAACAAATGAATAAGTGCAGAGTAGGTTTTGATGCGTTAAGTGATAAAAAGACGGGAAGTTGCTTTTTATACGAAAAACCCTTTTGAGTGGGTTTGCGGTATCAGGACCGCATTCCGCTGCTGCTTTTGCAAAGATACTAGAATCAATTCCCCCTTATGTGATTTGGTATAAACAAAAAAAAGATAGCGGGACCGTTTGGACCCACTATCTTTTTTTGTTGCGGAATGACTTTCACTTGCGCTGCGGCGCCGTTTTGTATCTTTTCAAACGAGGTGAAGGCATTGCAAAAGAAAAAAATCCTTTCTGTCCGCGCGATTGTGTTCGTGGGTGTTTTTGCCGCATAGGACATCGTGCTGACACGACCGTTCCGCACGTTGGGTGCACCGTTTAATTTTGGTTTTCTTTCCATCGCTACTGCGGGTTCCTTCTTTGGACCGGTCTATGGCGCATTTACAGCACTTATTTCCGACTTTTTGGGTTATTTGCTGTTTCCTCAAACTTCTGCCTATTTCCCGGGCTACGCATTAACTGCTGTACTGCGTGCATTGGTCTACGCGTTTGTGTTCTACCGCAACCCGGCCATGCAAATCAACAAGGACAGCAATCTCTTTGACTGGTGCAAGGCTTGTATTTTTTGCGTTTTCGCCAGCGGTCTGAACGTCGCAATCAACCTGTTTACGCTGCCGCTCTGGCAAGTCATTCTTTCCGGAACCTATCAATCCTACTGGCTTCTGGTGATCAAACGGATTCCCAATTCGTTGATTTTCTGGTTGATTCAAAGCGTTACCCTGCCGATTCTTACGCGCTATCTTGCACCGCTGCGGGAAAAATATGCACCGGCGCCCTTTCGGCTGCGCCGCTTCAAAGTAGGAGGCGCGGGCTAAGAAGGAAGTTTATCAACCAAAAAGGCGTGTCTCCCGTGAGACACGCCTTTTTGCAGAAAAATGTATATCCACGCACCCGCAGAAAATTTTTTATCCCACACGCCTTATACAGTTTTTCATCGCTTAAAATGCGGTATCTATTGCCCCCTATTTTCCCATGCTGTTATTTTTTTACATAGTTCTCCATTTTTCTTGCGTTGAGAAACAGTTTATGGTATGATGTAGTAAATAGTACCATGGTAATGTATGTGTTCTCTATGGTCTATTTGACATATATTCTTACAACAGGAGGTGGCATTTATGCTTCATCTTTCCCCCGAAACACTGGAACAATTAGAAAAACCCATCCATTCTTCGCATAATATGCAGTCTGACCTTGAGGAATTACAGAAAAAAAAAGAACAGAACTTGCTTCCGAGCTGGGAAACCATTACGCAGGAACAGCTTAAAGACATTCTCATTAGCTATAATCCATCAAATTCGTTTTTGGCAGAATTGTTTGGGGTAACGAAAAGTCAAATCTCCTATAAACGCAAAAAATGGAATCTTACTTCGCCCAACATTTCCTATGAGCGGGTGATGCAATCCTTTCGATCAAGAGATGCCCTACAGGAATTACTGCTTCAAGATTTAAAAAATGTAGATACCGCAGTCCTATCCAAAGCTATCGTGCATTACATTTTTCGCAATGGTCCTGTCGAGGATATGCATGCAGACGGGAAACTCTCGCAAGAGGATATGAAAACACTCAACCAATATATGATGGACCGTGTTGCAACCCTTATTACACTATTCAAGGACAAAGATTACATGCGTTTGTTGCTGTTTTTGGACATCTATCAGTATTACGGCACCAATTGGGACGCTCCGAAACTTCAAACGGAAGAATTAGATAAAATTTTTAAAATACCACTCTCAAACAAATCCTAAAACAGAAATTCGATTTGTAAGGAAATCAATTGTAACTTATCCCCATGAAAAGCCCAGGTCCGAAAGACCTGGGCTTTTCTATTACAAGATTTCCATTTCACCCGAAAGCGCCACTGCTCAAACAAAATAATCTAGTCACAGCGCAAAGCATCACAAGCTACTACAGCTGTGCTTTCATATTTTTTATCACGTCCAGCGCGCGGAGGGAAATTTGCAGATTTCTCTCCCGTTTCTTTTTCACTTTCCGGTCTAAGCCGTCCATAATGCCAAATGTCACGTTCATGGGCTGGAATTTCGAGACAGCGCCGCCCGCAATGTAATGCGCCAATGCGCCGATTGCCGTAGTGCGTGGAAAAATCACGTCCTCTTTTTCCAGCAAGCGGTGCGCCAAATTCACGCCGGCAACAAATCCTGAGGAGGTAGATTCAATATAGCCTTCCACACCCGTCATCTGCCCGGCAAAATACACGCCGTCGCCGTTTTTCAGTCGGTAGGTGCGATCCAACAGCGTGGGGGAATTGATGTACGTGTTGCGGTGCATGACCCCATAGCGCACAAATTCCGCCTGTTTCAGCGCTGGAATCATGCCGAATACCCGTTTCTGCTCCCCCCATTTGAGGTGCGTCTGAAACCCGACAATGTTATACAAGGTGCCTTCCCGATTGTCCTGCCGCAGCTGCACCACCGCAAACGGTTCTCCGCCGCCGCGCGGGTCTTCCAAGCCCACCGGTTTGAGCGGGCCGAACAACATGGTGTCGTGACCGCGGCGCGCCATGGTTTCAATCGGCATACAGCCTTCAAACACAACCTCCCGGTCCGCTTCGCTGCGCGGCGCGCGCTCCGCGTGTACCAGCGCTTCCCAAAAATCCTCATATTCTTCGCGGCTCATGGGGCAGTTGATGTAGTCCGCATCGCCGCGCCCATAGCGGGACGCACGAAAGGCACTGCTGAAATCAATGGAATCCAGCGTTACAATAGGCGCCGCCGCATCGTAAAAATACAGCTGCTGCCCGCCCGTCAGCGCCGCGATTTTGTCCGCCAGCGCATCGCTGGTCAGCGGCCCCGTCGCCACCACCGCATTTTTTTCCGGCAGCTGCGTTACTTCCTCCCGTACGAGTGTGATGTTCGGGTGCTGCTCCACCGCTTCCGTAACCGCCTGGGAAAACAGGTCCCGGTCCACCGCCACCGCGCCGCCTGCCGGGACGAGTGTTTGGTCAATACAGCGCATAATCAGCGAATCCATGCGGCGCAGTTCTTCTTTGAGCAGTCCCACCGCGTTTTCCAACTGTCCCGAGCGGAAGGAATTACTGCACACCAGTTCCGCCAGCCCCGCACTGTGGTGGGCGGGAGAAAATTTTTGCGGTTTCATTTCATATAAACGGACGTGTATGCCGCGCTGTGCCAGCTGGTATGCCGCTTCGCTGCCCGCCAGCCCGCCGCCGATGACAATTGCTTCTTTCACGTTATTCTTTCCCTTCTGCCGGTTTCTTTTTTTCTTTTTTCTGATTGTAGCTGCATTCTTCATCGATACAGACAAAGGAATCCTTAATGACTCTACCGCGCATGGTCCGCTGCAACAGCATTTTACCGCAGACGGGACATTTATCGTTGGTTGGCAAATTCCAACTCATGAAATCACATTCCGGGTGTTTTTCGCAGCCATAATATTTCACGCCTTTGCGAGATTTTTTCTCCAAAAGTTTCGCGCCGCATTTGGGACAATCCACGCCGATTTCAATTTGCAGCGGCCGCGCGTTGCGGCATTCCGGAAATCCCGGGCACGCCAGAAATTTTCCATAACGCCCGTCGCGTATCACCATCATACGACCACATTTCTCGCAGGGAATGTCCGTCTCCTCCGGTTTGATTTCCACATGCGGAATCTTTTTGTCCGCCTCTTGTAATGTTTTTTCAAACGGACCATAAAAATCGCGAATGATTTCCTTCCAGTTCCGGCTACCGTCTTCCACTTCATCGAGTTTTTGTTCCATATCCGCTGTAAAACCGCTATCGACAATACTTGCAAAATTCTCTTTCATCAAATTAGTCACGATTTCTCCCAATTCCGTGGGAATCAAGTGCCGTTTTTCCTTAATCACATAATTGCGCGCCAATATGGTCGCAACGGTAGGTGCATAGGTGCTCGGCCGTCCGATCCCCGCTTCCTCCATGGCGCGTACCAGCGTCGCTTCGGTATACCGTGCGGGTGGCTGTGTAAAATGCTGCATCGGGTCTATTTTATTTACAGCAAGTTCGTCTCCCGCTTCCATATCCGGCAGTTTCTGTTCTTTTTCCTTGCCCTTTTCTTCATCTTTTCCTTCCTCATACAAGGTCAGAAAGCCCGGGAAGAGTACCGTGGAGCCCGTTGCACGGAACACATATGCGCCCGCACCGATATTCACCGTCATAGTCTCGATTTTCGCTTCCGCCATTTGGCTGGCAATGAAGCGTTCCCAAATCAATTTATATAATTTCAGTTGGTCGCCGGACAGGGAATCAGAAATCTGCTGTGGTGTATAGGCGACAATGGAAGGACGAATGGCTTCATGCGCATCCTGCGCGTTTTTCCCTTTTTTATAAGTCCGCGGCGCCGCCGGCAAAAAGGTGTCTCCATACGTCGCTGCAATATATTCCTTCGCTGCAACTGCCGCTTCGTTTGCCACACGAGTGGAATCGGTACGCATATAGGTAATCAACCCGACTGCGCCTTCCCCTTTGATCTCCACACCCTCATAGAGCTGCTGGGCAATCCGCATGGTTTTGGAAGGTGTAAACCCAAGTTTGCGCGCCGCTTCCTGCTGTAGGCTGCTGGTAATAAACGGTGGGGCGGGCTGCCGTTTTTTGGGCGTCCGCTTCACATTGTCGACCACAAATTCCTGATTTTCGACTGCGTGCAGGATTTCCTTTGCCTGCGCTTCATTTTTAATGTCAATTTTCCCTTTTTTATCTCCGTGGAATTTGGCTTTCAATTTTTTGCGCGATTTTTTATGCGTCAGCGCCGCTTCCAGTGTCCAATATTCCTCCGGCTTAAAATTGGTGATCTCCGCCTCGCGGTCGCAAATCATACGCAGCGCCACCGATTGCACGCGCCCGGCGGACAGACCTTTGCGCACCTTGCGCCACAAAATGGGACTAATGCTGTAACCAACCACACGGTCAAGCACACGCCGCGCCTGCTGCGCGTCCACCAAATTGTAATCAATGTCGCGCGGGTTTTGAATTGCCGTTTTAACGGCATCCTTGGTAATCTCATTGAACACCACACGGCTGGTTTTCTTCTCGTCCAATCCCAGTGCATTCATCAAGTGCCACGAAATAGCTTCTCCTTCGCGGTCAGGGTCCGTTGCGAGAATAACGTCATCGCTGGCTTTTGCCGCTGCCCGAAGTTTTTTTATCAGCGGGCCTTTTCCGCGGATATTCAAATATTTCGGCTGAAAATCATTTTCCAAATCAACCCCCATCGTACTCTTCGGTAAATCGCGCACATGCCCCATAGACGCTTCCACTTTGTAAGTGCGTCCCAAATATTTTCCAATGGTTTTCGCCTTGGCGGGCGATTCCACTATCACTAAATGCTTTGCCATGGATGTTGCCTCCTATCCGCGTTCATTTCTGCAATCCAAAATATTTGCCCGGCATACTATAGACAACGTGTTTCATTTCCAGCATCGTCATATGCATACCAAGTTCCGCCACGTTCATTCCGGTCAGCCGGCAAAGTTCCTCCAGTTGCTGGGGACCGTTATGAAGCAGCGACAAAATCTTCTTTTCTTCGTCTGTCAAAAGCTGTTTCACTTCTTCTTGCTGCGCTGTTTCCTCTTTATGCAGTAAATGCCCATACACAGTTTCAAATTCTTCTATTACATCGTCTGCCGACGTAATCAATTTTGCTTCGCCGCGCGCAATCAACCGGTTGCACAGCCGCGACTTTTCCTGATTGATATTCCCGGGAACCGCAAAGGTTTCGCGGCTTTGCTCATTTGCATGGTGAATCGTAATGCTGGCGCCGCTTATGTCGCCACCCTCCACAGCGATCGCGCCTAGGGCGAGTCCGCTGATAATACGGTTTCTGAGCGGGAAATGATGCTTCAGCGGTTTGGCGTCGAAGGGAAATTCACTCACCGCACAGCCATTGTTCATAATATCCACCATGAGATCTCGGTGTATGGCGGGATACGGTTTGTTTACGCCGCTGCCCAAAACCGCAATAGTTTTCCCCTGCGCATCCAGTGCGCCGCGGTGGGCGCAACCGTCAATGCCTTCCGCCATGCCGCTGACAATGGTAAATCCGGCTTTTGCCAAATCCCGTGCCAGCGTAAAGGCGCATTCCCTACCATAATCCGTGCATTTTCTGGTGCCGACAATAGCAATCGCAAGTTCCAGACAGTCTTCCAAATGCTTGCCGCGCCGGTACAACACCAGCGGCGGATTGGGTATCTCCTTCAAGCGCTCCGGGTAGTTTTCATTGTCATAAGCAATCAACTCTACACGGTGCTGTGCGGCAAACTCCAATTCCCGCTCCACACGGTCCATGCTTTTGTCGCTCAACAAGTCCAGCACCCTCTTGTTGTCAAACCCCGCAGCCATATAATCCTCACGTTTCATATGGTACAGGATTTCTACATCCGGTTCCTCTTGCCAAATTCTATATTTCAGTTCATGACGTTCTTGCATCGCCATCGTAAACCATAACCAATATCGTATATCTGTCATACCTTCACCGGCTCTTTTCTCTGAAATGAGGACGCGGAAAATCATTTTTTCCGCGCCCTGTTTCATTCATACTGTTTTATACAATACTATAGGGAAGAATTTTTGTAAAGTTTCATTTGACAAAAATACCTCTCATTTTCTTTTTATTTCTCGTTTATTCTCTGTCGTACCACCTCATACAACAGAACCGCTGCGGCACATGCAACATTAAGTGATTCCGCCCGTCCCGGCATGGGAATTTTAACACGATGACTGCACCGTTGCAACAGCCCCTCCGTGAGTCCATTTGCCTCATTGCCCACGCATAACACGGTTTTTCCGATAAAATCCGTCTCGTAGGGCGTCTGCTGTGCGCCGAGTGCCGCCGCACAAGTGACAAATCCGCGCTCCCGCAGCCAGTCCACCGTCCCGGCAGCGTCCCGCTGCACCGCTACTGGAACGTGATACAGGGAAGACATGGTAGCGCGGACTGTTTTGGGATTATATAAATCTGCACAGCCGCATAATATTACGCCATCTGCGCCCGCTGCGTCCGCGCAGCGCACCAGCGTGCCCAGGTTGCCGGGATCCGATACGTTTTCGCACAGCAGCAACAACGCATTTTCTTTGTCCGCTACTGACGCCAAGTCTGCTTCCGGCATGTACAGCGACGCGACTACGCCCTGCGGCGTGACGGTGTCACTAATTGCCCGCATGACCTGTTCCGTCACCAGCACGCACTTTTCTTCCGGCAGCCCGTTGAGCTTTCCTGCCAGGTCCCGGCGCAGAAAAATGGTATCCACAGCCATCCCGTCCGTAAACGCTTCTTTTACCATCTTTTCCCCTTCAACCACAAACAGTCCCATTTGCTGGCGGTATTTTTTATTTTGCATACATTTGCGTAATGCCTTGACTTTTGCATTTTGCGCAGATGTGATACATTCCATACAGTCACCCTCGCTTTTTCTGCATTTATAAAAAGCCAGGAGCAAGCCTGGCTTTTTTGGCTGATATTATTTTTCCCTGATTTTATCAATATTCCGGTTGTGTCCGACCACCACCAGAATATCGTCTTCCTGAATTCTATAATCTGCACGTGGCGATACAATAACGTCGTGGCCTTCTTTCGCTGCCATGACGGTAATGCCATATACCTTACGCATGTTGATTTCGTCCAATGTCTTGCCTACCCAGCTGGGCAGCGGACGCACCTCCACGATACTATGGTCCTCCGACAATTCAATCATATCTACAATGTGGGACGACGCCAGCGACTGAACCAGTTTGATTCCCATGTCGCGCTCCGGCAGAACGATGTGGTCCGCACCGACTTTTTTCAAAATCCGGCCGTGCAGTTCCGTAGCGGCGCGCGCCACAATAAAATTCACACCCATTTCCCGCAGTAAAACCGTGGACAGAATGCTAGTTTCAATGTTGCCGCCCACCGCGACGATAGCGCCGTCAAAATTACGTGCGCCCACCGCTTTGAGCACCGATTCATCCGTACAATCTCCCACAATTGCATGTGTGACATAGTTTTGTATCTCATTGATAATTTCTTCGTTCTCATCCATTGCCAGCACTTCATATCCTTTTGCATACAGCGATTTGCTGACTGCCTCGCCAAAACGCCCAAGTCCCAGTACCATATAGGATTCTTTCATTGTTCCTCTCCTCTGCTTTCCCTTAACCGACCATGAGCTGTGCCCGTGGATAACGTATTTTACTGTTATAGTCATGCTGTTTGGCAGCGATTGCGAACCCAATCGTGAGCACGCCAACACGGCCAAAAAACATCAGTATCATAATCACGCATTTACCAATGCTGGACAAATGCGGCGTAAGCGACTGCGACAAACCCACCGTACCAAATGCAGATACTGCTTCATATATAATTCTTTGCAGACTTGCCTGCTCTGAAAAATACATCACAAAAATAGCAATTAACAGCACCACAATCGCGATTAACACAATGCTGATCGCCCGCAGGATAATGCCATGTCCAATATGTTTACCATGTATATTAACGGTTTTAGAGCCGCGAATGATGTTGTGTACAGTAATCAGAATGACTGCCAGCGTCACGGTTTTGATACCGCCAGCCGTAGAGCCCGGCGATCCGCCAATAAACATCAAAATCATGGAAACGAACTTGCTCATCTCTGTCATGGCGCTCTGGTCAATGGTATTAAACCCCGCCGTTCTAGTCGTCACCGACTGGAAAAAGGACGCCAATAGTTTATGCGGCAAGGACATATAGCCAATTGTATCGGGATTGCGGTATTCCAATACAAAAAACAGCACCGCACCTATCAAAATCAGTGCTATTGTCATCACCAGCACCAAAATGGTTTGCAGCTTAATGCGATATCCTTCGCCCGGTCTGTAACGGTACAAATCCGCCCAAACAAAGAATCCCAGACCGCCAAACACAATCAGTCCCATAATGGTGACATTCATCACAAAATCTCCCACATAGGGCGTGAGACTAACGAATGCGCCATATTTACCGATGACATCAAATCCCGCGTTACAAAATGCCGATACCGCGGTAAATATCCCTCGATAAATCCCGCCCAGAAATCCGAATTCCGGAATCAGCCGTGCCGACAAAATCAGCGCGCCGCACCCTTCCACTGTAAACGTCACCATCAGCACCCGTTGCGTCAGCCAGACAATCCCTTGAATTTCCGACTGGTTAAAGGATTCCGCCATAATCAACCTCTCACGCAGCGATATTTTACGCCGCAGCAAAAAGGAAACCAGACCCGCCATGGTAACAAATCCCAAACCGCCAACTTGAATCAGCACCAAAATGACCAGTTGTCCGAAAATACTCCAATACGATGCCGTGTCCACGACTGCCAGCCCTGTCACACAGGTCGCGCTGGTCGCCGTAAACAGTGCGTTGAGAAAACTGGTTCCTTCGCCGCTTCTTGCGCTAATCGGCAGCATCAGCAACACGGTTCCCACCAAAATCACTGCCATAAATCCGAACATAATAATTTGCGTCGGCCGCAGCAGCGTCAAAAGGCTTCTGCGGTTTGGGCTAAATGATTGTCTCTTGCTCAATCTTGTATCCCTCCGCTTTGCATCCATTCCCAACTATTGTTACACGCTTTTCCGGATTTATC
>CBCTHD010000006.1:0-17763 GCA_965146615.1 uncultured Clostridia bacterium | reverse complement strand
GTTTTCTGCTGCGGCGCACTGATATACGCTGCGCCGTCCAGCGAGGTCAATTGGGTTCCGCCTGAAAAAGCAATATCAGAAAGTTTTTCGTTTTGATGAGAAATATGTATCATGGACGCGTCTGTCACATAATCTCCCACCACCCGGTTTGCCTGTACGCTGCTGTCGTGTACCAGATAGGCGGTTCCTTCCGTTATTTCATTGTCCGCGCGATCGTCAATGACATAGCTCATAGCGCTCGCTGCGCCTGCTGAAATGCCATCCAGCGCAATTTCTTCCACAGTGGGATATACCAGACCTTTTTTCCCAACTTCTTCGGGATAAATCAGCGTTTCATAGGTTGCCGTTTCTGTCGCGTCCTGTTCATAATACGCATATTTGACGTTATTAATGATACCGGAATGCCCGGTGCCATAGTAGCCGTCATCGCGCAGCACCGGCGTCACACCGTCCTTCAACGCCGTTGCAACCTGGACGTTGGCTTTTGCAAAATTCGTCCGCACGACGCCGGTTTCTTCGTCCATTGTCGCTTCCGCATCAGGCGTGAAATGCCAATATTGTTTATAATTCTTTGCCGCGCTGCTCGTTGGCTGCAAGTGGTCAAATACCAGGAAATAGCCCGGACGTACATACAAAATTTTTCTGGAATGGGATACGCCCTGCGATGCATAATTCTTGGTCGTAATGTCCGCGAAATCATAGACATCGTTTGCTTCCCATTTATTGGTGATACCCTGATTTGCTGTATTGCCGGTAGCCGTTTGACTGGTATTGTTGACGACGACGGTGTTGTGTCCCGTCGTGCCAGTTAACCAGCTGGATGCGTTACCGCCCTGGTAACTGGAATAGAGCGGGTCTGCCAGCAAATACTGGTCATACGCCCACAGAATGATGGACAAATCGTCGGAATGTCCATGGCTCTGGTAAGCATTGTCGGCATTCGTTGACAAAAAGACCGCCGTGGGATTCCAATCGCTGCGCATGGTATATTTTTTGCCGATCGGATACATCGCGGAAGTATCCTCCGGCTCAAGCCCCTGTTGCCCGTCTGTTGCGACATACAGGATATATGGGTCGTCCACCAAATCCGCAATAATTTGAAGTTCTCGTTTGACGGCCGTGGAGGTATATGCATAACCGTCGCCCTGCTGGATTTCCCGGCCACCCGGCCCGGACGCATGCATGAGATAATATGCCATGGTGCGCATGGTTTCTTTCACTTCATCGTTATATTCCACACGTTCATCCATCTGTTCCGCGTAATCCTGTACTGCCCAAATGCCGCTGAGCGCATAGTCTACATAGCCCAACGCTACTTCCGTGATGGTTCCGTCGCTCATCATATAGTTACTCGTATAGGAGGGCAATCTGCTGATTGCCCGCTCCTGCCAAACAGGACCGCGCAGCATTTCCCGAAAGCATAAACCCACATTATATAACCCCGAAATCTCCTGCGCACCGATGTTGTTGGTATTGGGCGTACGATTGTAAGAATAGTTCGCTGTCAATATAAAATATTTCATAGATGCCGTAAATAAATCCGGCGTCATATGTTTGGACTGGATCAGCGCGAACAACGCCTGCGGCATGAACTGGTTTCGGCAGGCGACGCCCAAAAAAGAATCGATCACTTCACTGCCGCTGCCTTCTGCCCAATGCTTCTGACCCGCAACTGCTGTCGCGCCATTCCAGCGAATAAACTGCGCCCACTGATTTAACGCGATATAGGCATAGTGTTCCTTGTCCTCCGTTGTATAGGAATACTGGCCGATGGGGTCCTTTAGCCAAGTATTAAACCGGTACAGTTCGTCCGTATAACGGTGTCCTGCCGCGCCCAGCCAGGGGCGATGCCACCGCAGGGACGGTTCATGCTCATAGGAGAAAATATAGTGGTTGGTGGTGTTAAAGGTGACGGTGTCCTCATTCCAGTCCACGTTTTTTGTCACAAACAACACTAGGTCTTTCCGATCCACATGGTTTTCTTTATCATTGATTTTCGCGTAAAATTTCAGCGTTGCACTGGCGACGTCGCCGGACGCTCCCGCGCCTGCCAAATCGAATTTCAAGTGTATCCGGCGCGTGTTTTCATCTACCGGAAAGGTGGACGGTTGCCCGGTGCCCTCCTCCGCCGGCGTGCGGGTATTGATGGAGGAAAGGCTTTCTTCCAGCAGAAGCTCTGTTGCGTTTTTATAATTATATCCCGCGTTGGTGCCATAGCCGCCGGCAACCATCGCGTCCTCTTTCACTTCGTAGTCTGTGGTGACGCCATTGCTGACGATGCTGATCCGCGCACTCATATTCCCGTCGCCATATTCTTTGGAGGGAATAGAAATCTGTGCGCCGTCCTTGTTGCGCGCCGTCAAATAAAAGGGCATTTCCGTCGTCGTGGAGTCCAGAACCGTTTTTACATTTGCGGTGACGTCCACTTCAATCAGCTCGTATTCATGGCTTCCCGCCGTCGCAATGTCAATCAATGTCGCGTTGCTGTTTGTATTATAGGTATAGTTATGTTCCAACAGCTGGGATGTCAGAATTGCCGTTTTTGTGTTGCTGCCAACCGCCGGACGGGCATATTGCAGCTCCCGTTCGCGATAATATTGCAGCAGGGCGCTTTTGGCGCTCTGGTAATCGCCCGTCATTGCATAACTTTCCACCTGGCTGAGTCCGATATAGTTTTCATAATCCAGCATGGGCTCGGTTGACCATTTTGTTCCGTCCCACACACCGAAAAACGCTTCATCACTCGTATACTGCGGGTCGGTAAAGTTTAACGTTGTTTCATCGGTATAAAGGGATTTGTAGGCATATCCAGTCGAATTGGTTTCCACTGTTACGCCCGTTTCCGGCAACGTGACATAGGGTTCGTCCGCGCCGGCGGCTGCTACTGTTATCTGCTCCAAGGCTTCCACTCCTTTTGGCAGCAACTGCCCGAACGGCGTTGCGCTGCCCGCGGCAAGCGCGGTACAGAGCAACAAGGATATTAATTTCTTCATGGGTTTATTCCTCCTTCATGCGGACAACCTGCGCCAGCACTTTCGCCGTCTCTGCACGCGTGATGCTGTCCTGTGGACGGAACGACCCGTCCGGATATCCGCCAACGACACCGCTGCGTGCAATACGATCAATGCTTTCTGCTGCATAGTCTGCCGCTTCTGCCTCATCTGTAAACCGAATGATTTCCGTTACCGGCAAAATTTTCACCTGTGCCGCATCAAGCGCGCGTGCCGTGATCACCGCCATATCCTGCCGGCTTATGGTCTCACCAACGCCAAAAACAGTTTCGCTGGTTCCATTGATGATGCCCGCCTGATATGCCGCTGCAATGTAGGGATAGCTCCAATCGTCCGACGTAACGTCCACAAAGGGCAATTCTATTGTTACTTCCGTCTCCATTTCCAGCGCGCTCACAACCATTTTCACAAATTCTTCTCTGGTAACGTCCCGGTCCGGTTCAAAGTCGCCCTGCGCATTGCCGGCAACAACGCCGATATTTGCCAGCAATTCGATATATTCATACGCCCAGGAGGTCTGATTTACATCCCGGAAGCGTCCCGTCTGTGTGTTTTCCGATTCACTTGGCTGCGTCGGCACCGTCGCCGTCGTCCCAGTACCATAGTTGATAACGCTGCCGCCGGACGGACGGGAAGTACCGCCACCACCGGAACTGCTGGAACCGCCGCCGGAGCCACTTCCTCCACTCCCGCCGCTGCCACTGCTGCTTTGTCCTGCCACCGCGCAGCGAATTTCCGGTAAACTTACCGTTATACCGCTCAACGTGCCGGAAATGGTGAGCGTCACATTGGCGCTTTGCGTTGCCGTTACCACAAGTTTATTGACCAACTGTCCGTCCTGCGTTTCCTGCACGACTTGCACCGCATTCGTATTGCTGCTGGTCACGGTGATATTAGACCCGTGCAGCGGTCCCAATGCCGGAATTGCCATGCCACTTGTCAGCTGGTACTCCGGTTTTGTGATCGCCGCCAAGTCTTCCTGTATCAATGTCGCCGGATCACTGTCCTTAATTTCCAGCGTCAGCGACGGTTGGTCGCCGCCGTCCATCAAAAAGATAATGCTTTGCTCCCCGCTCAGGGTATTCAGCCAGCTTTGCAGCAGCGTAATGACAGTTCCTTCTTTTTGATAATGTGTCCCTTCTTCCAGCGTATCTCTTCCACAACGCAGCCCCTGGAATACATAATCGCCAGGCGTTAGCGTCACCACAACATCACCATGGTTTTCCGCATTTTCATATTTATCATAGACTGCGTTTTTCACATCAATGGACGCTGGGTCTTTTTCCGCAAATTGCGCCTCCAACTTGATGTTTTTTTGCGGCTGATGGTATTTGATGGTTGGCGTTGTTACGTCGCCCTCCGTCAGCGCTAACGCTTCCGGCAACTGCCACCCGATGAACTTCCCTGTCGTCGCCGGTTGTGCCGTCAACGTCACTTCTGCACCCAGTGCATATCCCGGTCCGCCCGTCTGTTGGACGTTGCCCAGCGTTTCATCACTCACTGAAACCGCCGATTCATATTGGCGTTCTCCCGGACCGTAAAGCTCTACTTCAAAGATGGTAATATCGGCGCTGCCCGCGGTTTGCCGCAGCCGCCAATACCGCGCCGTTGCCGCTTCAAATTCTACAGTATATGCCGCCCGGTTTGTCGTGGCGCCCGTCGGCAATCCTGTTTCGGTTGCCGCAACGCTCCAGTTGCTTGCATCATTAGAATATTCCACAACAAATGCGGAAATCCGCTGTGCAAATTCGTAAAACCGGAGAACAGTCACTTCTTCCGGCACTTCTAAGTCAATCATAACCCATCCATTGCTCCCCCTTGACGCCCACCGGGTCGTGGTTGTGTCGCCATCCGTTACCAACGAAGCGCCATAGTTTGAAGCATAGACACTGCTTGCCGTAGCGTTTTTATTCAGCGCCAGGTTGCTGCTGTAATTCGGCAGTATATTCGTCAAGATGACAATATCAAAATCCTTTGTGATGGTTTGACCGCCGCTGGTAAACGTTGCTGTGAGTGTCACCGGAATATCATCTCCATAGATGGGACGCGTTACCGCACCGGTGGCGAGGTCAATCGGCGCGTCTGCCGGCTCCATGCGCCAAGTGATGTCACTGCCCGCATATTGCCCAGCGGACGGCAACACCAGCGACGTGGTAATTTGGTCCGCCGCTGCATTTTCACCCAGCAATTTTTCTATACCCAGCGCGTCTACATCGTCTTGCAGGGATGCGCTGGATTTTGCCACGGTATAGGTCCATTGCTGCAATGCGCTGTCCAGAGAGATATATTCCCCATTTTCATTCAGTTTTTTCAGTTTCAAGGACAATGTTACTGTTTGCTCTTCCAGTCGTTTGGTAATAACTCCCGTTTCCACATCGAGAACGCTGTTGTCAGAGCTTTCCAAATAGGGAATGCTGCCATATGGAAGTTGAACCATCTCCGGCATGGTAAGATTGTCTTCCAGTGTCGCGCCGCTCTCCGGCAGTCCCGCCACATTCGCCTGCGTCTTATCTTTCGTCAAGGCAATGTTTGCATACTCCGCCGTTTCCATGTAACGAATATAGTGCAGCGTGAGTCCTTTGTTTTGTTCACTGTCTTTCAAAATGGTAAAGCCCAATTTTCCTGCGTCATAATATCCAGCATAACGGGAATCATAGGCAAATCCCGCTTTCAGCAAGCTGTCGTTGACATAAATATCCGCCGTCTTTGCCGCTTTGTCCAGATGCATGGTAATTTTCGTTGTTCCCGTGCTGGTGATACCGGTGCTGCCGCTCACGCCTTCAAATGCACCCTCGCCATTATGCGTGAAGGCAATCGCGCCGCGCCAGTTGCCGGGGGACTGAATTCCAATTTGCACTTTTGTGCCGCTATCTTTTTCATATTCAAATTCCAGCGTCATTTGGTCGGATGGCTGCGCTTCCGTCAATAAAAATTTGTTCAGACTTATGGTATCTCCCGCACCGCTTGCCGCTGTGCGCACCAGCCGCAAATTTCCGTCTGTTACACTCACTTCTCCGGATTTTGTGGTTTTGGATTCGTCGTCATACCAAGTTTCTCCTGTAAATCCCGCCGGTTGATTTACACCGCCGGTTGTGTACATGAACAAATATGGTGCGGGCGCACTCTCTCCGTCTCCTACAGCGCCGTTTTTCCAGTAGCCCCACGGCACCGCATTGATGTCTGCATAGCCCATTTCATCATCCAGCACATCGCCTTCCAAACTGACCGGCAAGGTGCCCGGCGTGTTTTGATCTGCCTTTGTTCCTGTGACTGTGAAAGTAAAGGACAGCGACGGTGTTTCTTCTGTGGAATATTTTCCTGCTTCATTTAATTTAGAAAGTTTTAGAGAAAGCGTTACCTGCCGGTCGCTTTCGCCGCGCGTCACCGCTCCCGTCTGTGCGTTTAAAACACTCTCGTCCGAGGATTCCCAAACACCTGTGCTGCCATAAGGAAACGTTTCCGGCAGCGCTGGCAGAGCAATTGATTCCGTGATGGACGCGCCGTCCTGCGGCAGTCCTGATACGTCCACGCTGTCGGCGTCTTTCGCCATCGCATACTTCGCATATTCCGACGTTTCCATGTAACGGACATAATTAATTGTAATTCCTTGATTCAACTCTGTTCCGTCTTGCAGGGTAAAGCCCAGTTTTCCCGCATCATAATAACCGCTGTAGCGCGTATCATACGCGTATCCTGCTTTTAGCAACTGGTCGTTGATATAAATGTCAGCATTGCTCTCTTGTTTGTGCAGATGTATTGTCACTTTCACAGTCCCCGTTGCCGTGATGCTGTTGCCGCCGCTCAGAGATGTGCCGACACCCGCCGCAGAAAAAGTACCGTCTGCATTTTGAACCAGTGCAAGCGGTCCTCTCCAATCGGTTGGCGATGCAATTCCTACATAAACTTTTACGGCGCTTTCTTTTACATATTCATATTCCAGCGTCATATCGTTAGCCGGCTGCGCATGATCGGAAAGTATGCGGGTGGCAACAACGGTGTCGGAACTACTCAGCGTACCGGTACGGCTAATACGGATTTTACCATCGTTTACCTCCACTGCGCCCACCTTCGGTTCTGTGGTATCCGGCCATGTTCCTTCATAGTCCTCCGGTGCGGAAATACGGGTAGTCCTCCAATCTGCACCCCACGGCACCGCATTGATGTCTGCATAGCCCATTTCATCGTCCAGCACATCGCCTGTCTGTGATTGCTGTTTTTCTTGAAATACCGCCGTTATCGTGATATTTTCCTGTGGTTGGTTGTATTTGATGGTCGCGGTTGTCGTGCTGCCCTCTGTCAGCGCCAGCCCTTCTGGCAAACGCCACTCGACAAATTCTCCCGCCGCTGTCGGCTGGGCCGTCAATATTACTTCCGCACCCGCTGCATATCCCGCATCACTCGTCTGCTGAACGCTGCCCCACGTCTCTCCTTCGACCAACACCATCGATTCATACAGGCGTTCCGCTAAACCGTAAAGTTCTATTTCAAAAAGGGTGATGTTGCTGCTACACGCGGTTTCCCGCAGCCGCCAATACTGCGCGGTCGTCGGCGTAAATTCTACGGTATAAGCATCCCGATGTGTCGTGGAACCCGATGTGAGTCCTGTTTCGGTTGCCACTATTGTCCAATCACTCGCATTGTCGGAATATTCCACAACAAAATCTTGAATACGCTGTTGAAATTCGTAAAACCGCAGGACGGATACCTCTGTCGGTGTTTCCAAATCAACATAAATCCAGTTGTCTGTGGTTCCGCTCTTTGTAGACCACCGGTTGGTTGTATCGCCTATGATGCCATCTGTTGCTTTCGTCGCTGCCCAACTTGCACTATCAACATTACTCGCCACGGCATTTTTGCCCAGTGCCAAGTTGTTTGTAAAATCCGTCTGCGGCGCCGCATCATCCGCCAGCGCCATAGGCAGTACACCCGCTATCATCATCAGCGCCAGCATAAACGCGCAAAGTTTTTTCATTTTCATGTCTTCCTTCCTCCCTTAGTCGCGTACGATGACCGCACAGCGCAGTTTATTGCTTACGATATGTGCGAAAATCTTGTCGCCTTGGCGGATATCCTCCGTCTCAATAATCGTAACCTCTTTCGTGCTATTATCAATTAAATACAGCGTAATTGGGTTGCGGCAGTTGAGCAAAACCTCTGTGCTGGCGCTCTGGTCTTCCGCTGTCCACGCTGTTACAATATCAACGCGTCGGTTCAACGTGTCGTCAATCTGGTTAAACTGAATGGAATTTACCTGTCCAAAGACAAATTTTTCATTGGACGCGGTGCCCTCTGAAGATAGCCCCGGCGTTGGACTAAGCTGTCCGATGCGCTGGATTTTATTCAAATTTTTGTCCGAGTCCTCACTGTAGTAAATCACGTCGCCGAATTTCAGGCTTGCTGCTGTATCTTTGATTTCCGCAATATCTGCCGGCGTGCGTGTTTGCAGTACGCCTTCCGCCCACATGGAAACAACGGTAATGCTATCGCCCGTTACCTCGTCGACGCGCTTTTTGAGTCCTGCCACAACCGCGAAATCGCTCGTATCCGTGATGACACCCGTCGCGGTTGCATCCAGTGTTGTGGTAATCACAATTAGGGCTGCGACGCTGGTATCTTCCTCTATATCAAATCCGGATACCACATAGGTGGAGCCGTTATTGAGATCAATCGCCACCAAATAGTCCTCTTCGGTTTTTACGCCTTTGTTGTCAGGAATACACAGCACCTTGGTGCTCTCATCTGCGCCAAACGGCGTATTTCCGCTGTTACCAAATGTTTTTTCATAAGAATTATAGGTTTTATTTTTATCCACGCCGCGGTTGGGATCGTAAATACGCTCCGGCTGTTGAATGGTATTTACTTTTCCCTCCGCATTGAGCGTATAGCTGATGACACGTTTGTTATTTAAAACACCGTTCGGCGCTTCACCAAAATAACTCTGCAAATCGGACAGCGTCATGGACGACCCGTTTACATTCACTTTGCCTGCCAAATCCAACACCTGCACTGCCGCGTTGCGTCCGCGCAGTACGGCAGTTTCCACCGGATTGTCCTCGTCTTTATTGGACACCATTTCTTCCCGGAAATCGCCCGGTACCAAAATTTTAATTTGTCCCATCGACATACCGTCTCCGGCACATTCGAGCACATAACCAAACTGGCGGCGGGCATTTTTTACCACTTCCGTCAACACGACTTTTCCACGGAAATCCAAATATGCGCGAATATCGTCGCCCGCGTCCGCTTTGGTTTCCGCTTCTAAGGTGTCGTAGCTATTGCCGTCAATGGAAACGGTATCCTCTCCAATCTCCGTGAGCGTGCCTTCCACCACATTGCGGCTGACCATAATACGCACCAGTTGGCCGTCCAGACTGGATGCAATGCTTAGCATGTCGCCCTCCAACAAATCGGAAACAGTTACCGCCGTCCCGTCTGCCATATGCAGGGAAAACGTCAAATCTCTGTCGTTTTCGTCCAGCAGCAGAGACCGCGTTTTTTCCGCGCCAAAATCATCTTTTAAATAAATGGTATCCTCGCTCACGCGGTCTACCCGTACCGCTTCCCAATCCTCTATCATGACGACATCATAGACGCCGTCGCCATCGTTATCAATCAGTGTAACGCTGCCGTTTTTCACCGTTAAATCTTCCTGTGTAGGACGTGTTAAGGGGCGTCCGTTACGCAGCAAAGGTGCGCCGGAAACAATGGTTTCCACGACAGTCCCTCTGCCGTCCTCTATGTATTGCAGCTGCGTCTCTGTGAGGCTGACAAGATCGTCGCCGTCCACTTCCAGAATGTCATTGTTCTTTGACACGCGAATGGACAGCAAGGTATCCCGCCCGGTATCTTCATCTTCTTGGGTATAAAATTCTACGCTTTGACCCAACAATGCTGACGCATCAACACCGCCCGTGCGGTAAATCACGTCGTCAATGACAATTTCATCGTCACGCAATCCCTGCACCGGCAGCACCAAATAGCTTTCATAGTTCGCTGTCACAATCCCGGTGCGTCTCACACGATTTTCAAACCGTCCGCGCAGCGTATCATTTTCGGAAACGGTATATTCAAATTCTCCGCCGATACCGAACGCCGCCTGCATCATTTTCACATCAAGCGCATTGTAAATCAACTGTGCCGCATCGGCGCGCATGATGGCACCGGATGAGCCGACATTTTTCAGCAATCCAAGCTGCGCCGCATAGGTCATGAAGCCATTCGGATAACCGCCCGCATCATTTGCCACCGCACCGTAGCCCAGGCAGCTGACCATTATTTTTGCCGCTTCCTGCAAACTCACTGTATCGAGTGGATTAAACCGCCCGTTCCCATCGCCGTTTACAATGCCCAGCATGGACAACAAATTTACATACCCAGCAAACCATTCGCTCTGCGGAACATCAGTGTAATACGGCTCATATGCCATCGACTGCACTACCTCTTCCATGCCCAGCGTGCGTACAATCATGGCAGAAAATTCCGCCCGTGTCACTTCCCGCTCCAACTCCATGTCTCCGTCTTCTCCCGGAATCAAAATACCCAGAGACTGCAATTCAAATGCTGCCTTGGTATTTCCTTCCGCGGCTGTTACGCTGACAGCCGCAAATACCATCGCCGCCGCCAGCACCATCGCTACTAATTTCTTCACCCTTTTTTCCTCCTTATGATTTCTTGTTTATTGCTGTGCTTTATATCTTGCATAGGCAGTTTCATAGAGCTCCTCCACCTCATGGATTCCAATGGTCTCCATACGGGCAACATATTCATCAAATCCCGAAATCGGCTCAATGCCCATAATCATTTTTACATACATTTCATTTTCATACAAAGTTGCTTCCGTCATAATGCTGCTCATGCGCAAGGATTCTTCCGCCGTCATCGGAAAGGACGGCAGCAGCAGACTGGTATCGCCCTGCGTCCATATCTTTGCCGCTTCCTTTTGTTGGTCATAGGTTTGCATAAGCGCCTTATACGCCGCGCCATTCATAATTTTTCCATAGCCGCCCCAGGTTGTCAATGTATAAGGGCTCATTGTCTCAATGGGACTTTTTCCATTCGGATCGTGCAGCACACTGTCCAGAAATTGAAATCCGTCTCCACTTCTTTCATAGGTAACGCCTTCCACGCCCCAGTTTTGTGCAATCATGCCCTCTTCGCTGTAATTGTAATCCAGTAGCTTCATAGTTTCTTCCACATGCCGGTTTGCTGTTGAAATGGCGCTTCCAAAGCCCGGCACTACCGTTTTCAGCATTTCCGGCATACCAACATAGGAAATACCGTCCGGTCCCTTAGGCCACGGCGCTCCCACAAGATTCATATCGGGGCGCTGCGCTAAATAGGTTCCCATCTGGCTGCCCATATATCCCACAAATGCTCCCGCTGTATCACCGAGTATTTTAGCGTCAATATTGGTTCTGCTGGAGGACGCAAATTCTGGATCTATTAGCCCTTCCTCGTACCAGTCGTGCATCGTCTGCAAAAACTCTCTATATTCCGGCTGAATGCTGCCATACACCATGCGCCCGTCTTTTTCATAAAACCGTCCCTTTAATGCACCCCATGTGGCTGACAAATATTGCAGACTTTCGTCCTGCGCTGCCGTCAGCGGTATTTCGTCCGCCTTTCCATTGCCGTTGGGGTCCATTGTCTGAAATGCTTTCAAAACAGTGTACCACGCATCAATGGTCTGCGGCACCTCCAATCCCAGCTTGTCGAGCCAATCCTTGCGAATACAGGGTCCCAAATAGGAATTAATTTCAATGTCGTCCTTAATTTCGTTAAAGGTAATAATGGCGCCGTCTGTGGTTTTGACACTGTTTTTGATGTCCTGGCGCTCCTCCAAAATCTTTTGGTAATTGGGTGCATATTGCATGTAATTGTCCAGTTTGATAATCACGCCGTCACTCACCGCTTTATTCATGCCGCCCGGATACTCTTTCTCCCACTGCCAATCGATAATGTCCGGAAAATCTTTTGATGAAATCATCACATTAAACTGCTCGCTTGCCTGTCCTGTCACCGGATGGATAAACTGTATCTCAATGCCGGTCTGTTCCTGCATTTGCGCAAACGCCGCCACCTCATTATAACTGGACAGGTATGCTGACTGATAATTGACTGTCCACCAAGTCAACTTTAGCCTCTCTTCCCCCGCGGCCTTTTCGACCGGACTGTTGCAGCCGCCAAGTGCCGCTGTCAGCATACACGCCGCTATCGCCGCTAAAATGCGCTTTCGTTTCATGAATATTCATCTCCTCCCTCTGCTTTTGTCCATGTTTTTATTATACCAGTTCATTAAAAAATGGCAATTCCCAATATTTTTGATTCTTGATTTTGCTTGCGAATTTTGTTATCTTTTTTTGCTTTCTTTTTTTGCTTGTCTTTCCAAACGCCTTATCCGATAGGCATTTTCCATTCTCAAATGTGCAATTTCCGAATTTTGTTGCATCTTTTTTATTTTTGCTGCACCGTTATATCATTGAGCAAAAAGCCCCCTATTGCACTGCTGCAATAGGAGGCTTCAGATTTCATATATTTTTCTCTTTTTCTGCTGCTGACTCTTGTTCCGCTCCTTCTCTCGCTATTTTCCTTTCATTTTCCGAAACTGCCCCGGCGTCATATCCGTGACTTTTTTGAAATTTCGAATCAGTACCGCACTGTTGGCATAACCCAGTTTTGTAGCAATTTCGCTGATCGACAAATCTGTCTGCTGCAAATATTCTTTGGCTTTTTCCACCTTCACACCGGTCACATAGTTGCTGAAGTTCTCCCCGATATAGTCCTTAAAGAAATGCGATACATAGGTATAATTGAGAGAAAAGGCGTTTGCCACCATTTCCAGCGACATCGCATTGTTTTCACAATTATTTTTGACATATTCCAAAATTGCCTGTCCCAGCATTTCTCTTTTGCCTGTTCTGTTCGATTTGATATAGCGGCAAATTTCACCTAAAATTACTTTGGTGGTGTCCCGCAGTTCACTGATAGAGGAACAGCGCACCAGTTTTTCAAATGGCGACTGCTGTGGAAAAATGGCATTCAGGTCAATTTCCTCACTGTTCATCACCTTCAATGCCGTGCTCATCAGGTCAAAAAACAGGCATTTGCTCATATCCAACGATGCTTCTCTGTTCATTTGAATAATTTCGTCCAGCAAGCGCGCCATGCCTTCTTCATCGCCCATCATGACGCTGCTGAGCAATTGGTTTTCCTGCTGCATAGAATAATAATATTTTTGACTTTGCTGTGCCATGTCGCAAAAGCGTATCACGCCTTCTTTCCCGCTCAGCGTGCGGTAATCCAGCGCCTCTTTTGCCTGTGCAAAGCTGAGTGAAACGTCGTTCAGGCCGCCACTGTCGCCAACCCCGATACCGATATCCGCTTCCAATTGCTCCTGCATAAAGGTCTGCACGAAACAGCATTGTCTCAAAATCGCCTCTTCCATCTGTTTTCCCGGTGCGAAATTCAGCAGCATGGAAATTTGCGACCATTCATTGTCTACAATATAGGGCGCGGCAATCTCCTGAAATACTTCTTCCGTTACATTTTGCAGGGCATATTTGACAAGCGCCAGTTCCGTATCCGACTGTCTCTCTCCCAATAGCTGCACATCAAACACAATGACGCAAAAGGACGGGTAAGCAAATTGCAGCCCCAACGTCCGGCACGCCTCCTCAAAATCATCAATATCGCCTATATTTCCGTTGAGTATTTTCGCCAGCAAATTTTTACGCAGCGCCGGCTGTTGTCGCCGCACGATGCCTTCTACCTCGTTTTTTTCTGCTACCAGCTGCTTTACACGGTTGGAAATATAAGCGAATTCTCCGCCGGGGCGTCTGCTTTCTTCTTTTTCTCCGCCGCTCAGCGACCTTGCCAATTCTTCCACCGGTTTACTGCCCCGGTAGGCCACATAAGCCGCCAAAGCAGCGCCAATCAGCAGCATTAACAGAAAATAAAAATCAACTACGTTACGCACCGACGCCGTTTGCGCCCGAATCTTCTTCCGGTCCTCAACACTAATATACTGGCTTTTTCCGTCTTCCCCCATTTGCTTAAACACCAGCACGCTGCGTTTGCCCGATGTTTCGCTATGACTTCCTTCTTCCAAAGAAGCAAAGTTTTCCTGCCGCAGCCCCTCATCACCAACAGTAAAGACCACGTTTCCCCTTTGATTGATATAATACATGCAGCTTTGTTCCATATCATACAGTCCTTCAAAGGCGCTGATCATTTTATCATAATCCAAGAAAATAACGATATTTCCTTTACTGCTGCCACCCATTGGATAGGAATGAATATAAGGAATGACGCGTTTTTTTCCTTCTCCCGATTTAAATTCCACAACCTGCGCCGACAGCACATCATTAAAATACTGCCCGTCCATATTTAAAATCCAGTCGTCATAACTCCAGTCTTCCATTTTCATGATATAGGTGTAAAACTCTTGCGGCGCGTATTTAGCGCTTCCCGAGAGCACCAGTTCATTTTCTTTCATATAAATGTAACTGTCCACAATCAAGGAGTTTTGGTCATTATAATTTTTTCCGGTCTTTTCTGTCAGCTTTGCCAGACGGTACAGGCTTTCCACGTCGTCTTTATTGTAGGTAAAGCTGATCAGCTCTTCGCTTTCCGCCAAATCCATCGCAATCCGGCGGATATTTTCCAGATCGCGGTCCAGCGTTTTTTGCACCTGTTCCAGCGTTTTTCGGCTGTTTTCCCGCACTTCCTTTTCCATCGCGCGCATGGAAACTTGAAACATCGCTGCACCAAGCAGCGTGGGAACAATTAATAATGCCAGCAGTGCTAACAAATATTTATGAAATAAACTGTTTTTCTGCATCAGCAGCTTTCGCCATTTTTTTAGCATGCTGTTTCCCTCCCTGTTTCATGTTACACGGTAATCTGTTCCATGACCCTTCCAATTGGCTCCCGCAAAATCAGACCTGCGCGGCTGTCATACGGCGTTTCGTCACGGTTTAGGAGCGCCAATTTATTGCCGCGGAAATATTGTAACAGCCCTGCCGCCGGATAGACCACCAGCGAAGTGCCGCCTACAATCAGCAAATCTGCCTGCGCCATATACCGGACGGATTCCTCCAAAACATGGCTGTCCAAACCTTCCTCGTAGAGCACAACATCCGGTTTGAGCATTCCGCCGCAGCTACACCGCGGTATGCCATGGCTTTGCGTCACTGCTTCCAGTCCGTACGCTTTGCCGCAATCCAAACAATAATTGCGCAGCACCGTCCCGTGCAGTTCCAACACATTGTGCGACCCCGCTTTTTGATGCAGTCCATCAATGTTTTGCGTAATCACCGCGTCCAGTTTTCCCTTTTGCTCCATTTCTGCCAATTTGACATGCGCCGGGTTTGGCTGCGCATCCGCCGCTATCATTTTATCCCGGTAAAACCGGTAAAATTCCTCCGGGTTTTCCATAAAAAAATGATGGCTGATAATCTCCTCCGGCGGGTACCGGTAGGTTTGGTTGTATAGTCCGTCCTGGCTGCGAAAATCCGGAATCCCGCTCTCCGTCGAGACACCCGCGCCACCGAAAAATACAATATGGCGGCTCTCCTCAATCCATTGCTGTAATTGCTCTATCGGTTTCATTCCTATCCCTTCTTACTGTAGCTAATACTGAATCTTGCGTTTATTATACCACAATTGCGAAGCAATTTGGTATAATTTTGCGCATCGCCGGTTCCGAGCGTCAGCGACGGAACGATTCGGCGGCGCTTTATGATTTATAATAGACGCTTTGCGTCTATTATACCACAAATCTTTTTAGAAAACAATACCGGAGCATGGTAATGCTGCCGGAGTCTCCATTGACTGAAACCTGGCACCGTGTAAAAAATTTCACAGCATAAGAAACGAAAGTTTTATAAAAAATGCGCGGAAAGGATTCCCTTCCGCGCATTTCTGTTTCTTTTTAATTGTCCCAGGAAACCAGCACCAGCGCCACATCTTTGGAATCAATGACACCGTCGCGGTTCAGGTCATATTTCGCATAATCCGATGCGATTGTTCTGTCCTCAATTTCTGTGCCGAAATAAGAAACCACTGCCGACAAGTCATAGATGTTGATGTTGTTGTCACCTACAATGTCGCCTGCCAGGAAATTGCTCTTGACAGCGCTTGTTTCCTTGCCGGTTTCAATGACCTGTGCTTCGTCCATGACGTTATTCCAGAAAGTCAGCGTCTTATCTTCCGCCATGTTCACGCTGTAGCGCGTTGTCCGGTAGCCCGCGCCGGAAATGGTCACGGTATAGGTGGTGTTTTCCGTCAGCTCTTTTGTAAAAGAGTATGCATTTTCAAAAAGCGTTACCCCATCCGCATCGGAGCCAAAATTCACCACAATGTCATTTTCCAAATCGCCGCCGGAAATCACCGCTTTCATATTCTGATATGCCGCGGCGTTATCTGTAATGTTATTCGGGAAGGTCACGTTCACCGTCAGCGTATTTTTCGGAACGGTGATTGTAAACGCAGCCGGTTCAGCAGTTAAATTCCCGGTTATTACAATATTATCTGACACCGTTCTGGTCTGCACCTGTGCCTTCGCGCCTTCTTTCAGTCCAATGGTACCATCGCCATAGCCATTCAGCGTGATAGTGCCGAGCAAAATGGAACTGCCGGAAAGATCAGTCGCTCCATCTGCCGCTTCTTTTTCCCGAATGAGATAACACCCCTCACCCATGTCTTCAATCACAAGACCGTCATTTGCCGGTGCAAAACTTTCTACCGCAAACGCTCCGGTTATTTCAACGGTCATTTCCGCTGCCACAAAATTTTGAATGACTTCTTCGTCTTCCGCTGCCAGATAGACGGAAATAACATTGTCCACCGGCGCAAAGCGAATGACGCCGCCTTCTCCGACCATCACATAAGTCAAGCCGACCGTGTTCCCGTAAGAGCTACCCCAAGTTGTAGTATTCGTCACGGTATTTGTCACGACAACAGACTGATTGTCCGCTATTGTATAGATGTCCGTATTCGAAGTGGGATCTTCCGGAATATGCCCAAACACGATGCCAATGCTGCTGCCGGACAGAGTTGCTTCCTGCGCCCAGTTAGCACAGCCGGTCACCGTCACGCTGTCTGCAACGCCGTTATTGGTGGTTTCGGTCTTCTGATAATTTCCGACAATCAGACCTGACATACCTGTGGCAGTAACGACGCCGTAATTTTCACAGTCTGTGAGTTTAATCGCATTGTATACCACGCCGATGACACCGCCGGTGTGGCCGCCGTCGGAGGTCACGCTGCCCTTGTTGACGCAGTTGTTGACAACGGCAATATCACTTCCTATGGAAGCGTATGTAGTGCTATTGGGATAACGAACCCAACCAACAACGCCGCCTGCGCCGTAGCCGTTCCCGTTTTTGACAACAGCGCCTGTATTAAGGCAACCGTCAACTATACCGCAATAGTCCAGTTCGCCCACAATGCCGCCGATACCGGTTGCCGCACCTGTTACCGCGCCGCTGTTTGTGCAATCCAGCACCCATGCTCCGGTGCCAAATCCGAGAATGCCGCCGGTGTAACCGCCCGCTGTCGCAGTAATGCTCCCGCTGTTCGTGCAGTTTTCAATCAACATGGCACCCGTTTCTGCCGGCGTATAATAGAGAGAGCTTGCAATACCGCCTGTTTTGCCTTTTGTTGTAGTAATATCCGCAGCATTGCTGCTGTTTTTGATGTTTGCAGCGCTCATACCTTTGCCCACAATACCGCCCGCATCCTCCACAGACGA
>CBCTHD010000005.1:0-18745 GCA_965146615.1 uncultured Clostridia bacterium | reverse complement strand
CGGGTATCACAAATGCCGCTGCCAACACCAATGTAAGAACTTTTTTCCAGTTGTGCTTCATCACAGTCATCCTCCACTTCTATGCTCCCGTTTGCTTATCCATTAAGGCCAAATCACTTGGCAACACTCTATTTCTGTGCCGTCAACACTCAAAATACCACCAGTGCCATATTGAGGAAAGCCTACTGTAATATATCCATTCACAACACCGTCCCAGCCATATATAAAGTATTTTCCGAAATCTGCCACAAGCTGCCCTGTTTTGTCAATCAAAGTACATTGACTGTTTGCAGGATCTCCTTCCTCATACTGTTCCACCATGGCATATCCCTCTGAAAACGGGCTGCAATTATCGAACTGGGCAGGAATGACCCATTCACCGCCCCGATTGATATATCCATATTTTTCGCCGTCTAACACAACTGCCAAATCTTCGGAAAAGAATATCGGCACATCATATTGAAGTGGGATTATGACGTTTCCCTGCTCGTCGATAAGTCCCCATTTCCCATCCTTTTTTACGGTAATTTCCGACTGACCCTCAGAATACCCATATTCTTCATACTGCGGCACAATCTTCTCGGCTCCGTTTTCATCCAAGAATCCCCATAAGCCGTTCCATTTCACCGGGGCGAGTGTTCCTGAAAACATTCCTGCTTCTTCATATTGGGGCGAAACGATGACGTTCCCTTCCGTATCCATATAACCCCAGCGGTCTCCTTCGCGAAATTGTGCCCAACCGTTTGAAAAAGGCCACACCGCTTCTAATTCACATGGAATCACTACTTCTGTACAGTCCGCATTTAAAAATCCATAGCGCATTTGTCCCTCTTCTGTGAGAATCGTCGCTCTCATCAGACCGCTTTGTTCGCTGCCCGCAGAATCTGTCAATATGACATTCACCGGAAAATGCTCCTGTTTAAATGCTTGATACGTCTCTTCATCTGCATCCTCCAAGACGATGGTTCCTTCTCGGTCAAGCACCGTATAATGCGATGGCATGGTGCCGTCTTCCAGGGGTTCCTCCGACCAATCTGTCCATTTGACCGCCAGATTGCCAAAAGCATATAAAATTTCGGGATTGACTTTCTGCTCCATCAGCGCACTGCCGTCCATATCATAAAATTCCGCCGTTGCAGACTTTGCAACATAGCTAACATTTGTTGCAACAAGTACGTCTCCATACCGCACGATACTGTCATACTGCCCGGGAAGCAGCAAGGTTCCGTCTTCTTGATAAACACAAGAATATCTGCCCGTTTTCACGATTGCAATGCCATCTTCAAATTCCCATTCCGGATCTACCAGGTTCGATGTGACGGTAACAGTCTGCTTCTCTCCGTCCCAGTCCACTTTTGCATTCAACGCTTCCGCCAGCGCACGAATCGGCACCAAAGTCCGGTCATTTTGCACGATGGGCGGCTGGTCAATTTCCGTCACCTTTGTTACAACATTATTCGTCGTCAATTTAAGCACGCGTGGATACCCCACTTTCAGTACCACATCGTCTAAGCTATTACCATTTCTGCCAATACCAATACTCTGCGTATTCTCATACCAATGTACCTCGCAGCCCAGCGCTTCACCGACCGCGCGCAGCGGAACTAGCACCCGGTCATTCTGCATGATGGGCGGCTGGTCAAATGTGATTTGCTCCCCATCTACCAGAACCTGAATTTCTTCTTCCGCTGCTACAGTAAACGTGCCGGGTATCACAAATGCCGCTGCCAACACCAATGTAAGAACTTTTTTCCAGTTGTGTTTCATTCCATTCTCCTCCATTTCTTGAGATGTATTGTATCATATTACCCAAGAAAAAGCAAGCGATTAAATATCCTACGGTGTTTCTATGTCCGACACACGGTTTAGAATTCCTTTGGCTTTCGCAATAAAAATCCCGTAGTTGGTAATGGGGACCCCCTGCGTCTGACAGCGGCGCACCCGGTCCATCATGTGCGCCCGGTTAAACATGCAGCCTCCGCAGTGTATCACCAGCCGGTACGGCGTCAAGTCCGCCGGAATATCGTTTCCACTGCACACATCTATGGTCAGTCCCGCACCTGCTTTTTTACGCAGCATGTTGGGTATTTTGACCCGTCCAATGTCTCCGTCTACGGCGTTGTGAGTACATGCCTCCAGAATCAGCACTTTATCCTTCTCCTGCAAGGTGTCTACCACCTGAACGCCGCGCAAAAATTCTTCCAAATCGCCTTTAAACCGCGCCATTAAAATGGAAAATGATGTGAGCTTGGTTTCCGGCGGGCACAGTGCTTCCACCTGGTCAAACACCTGGGAGTCCGTGACAATCCACTCCGGCGGCTGTTTATATAGTGTGAGCGCATGTGCAAGCTGGTCTTCCGTCACAATGCTGACACACGCCCGGCGGTCCAACAAATCCCGAATGGTCTGCACCTGCGGCAAAATAAGCCGTCCTTTCGGCGCTTCAATGTCCTGCGGCGCAACCAATAGCACATGACTGCCTTCGGAAAGCCCCAAATGTTCCGTCAGAGAGCGTTCCTCTCCCTTGGGAAGCACTGCCGCCAGCGCCTGACGCACTTCTTCAATGCCCTGGTTCTCCTTGGCGCTGGTCAAAATCACCGGTTTCTCCCGCAACGCCGCCGGTATCTCCTCCGACTGATCCGCCTTGTTCACCACAATCACCACCGGCTTTTTTTGCGCCGCGCAAGCGTCCAGCCATGCCTGCTCCAAAGTGCAATCCTGCTGCCCCCCAGTGAACACAAAGAGCGCCGCATCAATTTTTTGCAGCACTTCTTCTGTCCTTTTCACACGCTGCTCTCCCAGTTCTCCTTCATCGTCAAAGCCCGCGGTATCAATCCAGACACACGGACCAATGGGATAGACCTCCATCGCCCGGTATACCGGGTCTGTTGTTGTGCCCGCAACGTTGCTGACCAACGCAGCCGGTTGCCCTGTCAGCGCATTGAGCAATGAAGATTTTCCGCTGTTGCGCCGTCCAAAAATTCCAATATGCGTCCGCAGTGCATTGGGCGTCTGCGTAAGTTCATTGACTGCCATGCTGCTCCCTCCTCTGTTTTAAAAACGGAAATCCCGCTCCCCATGTTCAATCGCTGCCAAATTAGCAATTGTCTTTTCGCGTATGGTATCATTGGTAATCTGCCGGAGCTCCTGTTCAATCAGCTTTTCTCCAACAGCGCGCGTGTGCTCCGAGGCATAATCCATCAAATATTCTTTGAGCGTCATCAGGGCATTCGGCTGACAGACATTACAAATCTGCCCCGCTTTTGCCAGCGTCATAAACCGGTCGCCTGTACGTCCCGCGCGGTAGCATGCCGTACAGAAGCTGGGTATATATCCCGCACTGCCCAGCCATCCTACAATTTCATCTAAGCTGCGGCGGTCATTCACTTCAAACTGCGCAGTATCCTCTTTTTCCTCTTCTTCACCGTCGACATAGCCGCCTACGCCCGTGCTGGACGCACCGCTGATTTGAGAAATACCCAGTTTCAACAGTTCCGCCCGGTTTTCCTTGGATTCCCTCGTGGAAATAATCAGCCCGGTATACGGCACCGCCAGCCGCAGAATCGCCACCAGCGTATTGAATTTATCGTCCGGTACCCCCCGGTACTGATTGGCATCCACATCGCTTGCGCGCCGGATACGCGGCAGACTGATGGTATGCGGTCCCACGCCGAAGGTTTCCTCCAAATGGCGAACATGCATCATCATCGCCACCGTGTCATATTGATAGTCATACAGCCCCAGCAGCGCGCCGATGCCCACGTCGTCGATGCCGCCCTGCATCGCGCGGTCCATCGCTTCCGTGTGGTAGGCGTAGTTATGCTTGGGACCTGTGGGATGAACTCGCTCGTACATCCGTTTATTGTATGTTTCCTGAAACAGAATATAGGTTCCAATGCCCGCTTCCTTCAGCTTGGTATAGTTTTCTACGGTAGTCGCCGCAATGTTGACGTTCACGCGGCGGATTGCTCCATTTTGATGCTTGACGGAATAAATGGTTTTGATACTGTCCAGCACGTATTCTATCGGACAGTTGACCGGGTCTTCTCCCGTTTCCAGTGCCAAGCGTTTATGTCCCATGTCCTGCAGCGCAATGACCTCCTGCCGGATTTCCTCCTGTGACAGCTGTTTGCGCTTGATTTCACAATTGGAATGATGATAAGCGCAGTATTTACAGCCGTTGACGCAATAGTTGGACAGATACAGCGGCGCGAACATGACGATACGGTTGCCGTAGATGTGCTGCTTGATTTTCGCCGCCAGCGCATGAATACGCGTTACCCAGTCCGGATCGTCGCATTCCAGCAGCACTGCTACCTGCTTGTAGTTCAGCCCCTTGTAGGTTTCCGCCTGCTGCAAGATTTTTTCCAGCTCCGCACCGTCATTTTTATGTTCCTTGGCATAGGCGAGTGTTGCCTGGATTTCCTCATCGCAGATAAATTCCTCCGCATGTTTCGATTTTGGATTATACATGAAATAAGACTCCTTTCTCCTTTTGTGAAGCCGGAACATATTCCGGCTTCTTTATCCTTTTGGTTCCTTTGCCATCATTGATTTCACCCGAATACCGGGAATCTGCCCCAGCTTGCCAGACAACGCCGCAATCACATTTTCCGGCGCATCCAGTACAATGGAGATGATGTTGACCTGCTTGGGACGATAGGGTATGCCCATGCGTCCGACAATATAATTCCCATACTCATGCAGCAGCGCATTCGTTTGCTCCACGCTTTCCCGATCCTCTACAATAACGCCAATCAATGCAATTCTGGTTTCCATGAAACCTCCTCCTTTTTTTCATAAAAAAAGCCGAAAACTTTTCTGCAAAAGCCTTCGGGCGCCTTAAATCTTTCCACTTATGCTTTGCGCCGGGCATACCCCGTGCGCTCAGCAGTCGTTTTCCAGTGTTCCGGCGCCTCTGAGCAGCGGAGCGTATCCCCTCCCACAGGCTTATAACTATTATTATACTGCGTTTTTCTCCCTCTTGTCAAGTAAAATACAACAAAAACGCTTTGCCAAATGGCCGACGCATTGTTTAAAAGGTACGTCAACGACTATCCGCTGCTGCTCATCACCGGAAAAATATACAGCCTTTCGCACCAAGCATCATTTCCCTACTTGCTGTTGCGCTCTGCCAAAAGAGAAATACACTTCTATGTAAAATAGTTATAAAGTAAACTATAATGAGCCTATGCAAAATCGGTTTGCACCGCTCATTTTTAAATATATGGCTAAATATGCCTATCCCTTACTGGCACATATTACGTTTTTCCGCAGCATATATTGAACTAACCCCACTCCCCCGAAATCAAAAAAGGAAAGGAACGGTGATTATGCAACAGAGAGAATATTTTTTAGGCGGCAATACCGCCAGCGGATTTTTTTCCTATTATGATTATCTCATGCGTCAGGAAGACGCCGCCAAAATCTACTGCATCAAAGGCGGTCCCGGCACGGGGAAATCTTCTTTGATGAAAGCCATTGCAGCAGAAGCACAAAAAAAGGGGCTAGATATAGACCTCATTCATTGTTCTTCTGACCCGACCTCCCTGGATGGTCTCATTATTCCCAAGCTCAACACTGCATTTGTAGATGGTACGTCGCCGCATATCGTTGATCCCAAAACACCCGGCGCAGTGGATACCATTATTCATCTCGGCGATTGCTGGCAGGAAGATGACATTGTCCCCCTAAAGCACGACATTATCCGTTACAACCGTCAAATCAGCAGCTATTTTGCGTCGGCTTACCGGTATTTGGCCGCCGCAGCACAATTGTATCTGGATACCGCTATATGGAGTGCACCTCATGTAAAACCTGTCGTGGTAAAAGCGCTTAAACAGTTAAAAGAAACATATATTGCACCGCTGGAAAATTATGGTCCTCAAGAAGGTTTCCTGCGCAAACTGTTTTTGACCGCCATTACGCCTTCCGGCATTATTTGTCATGTACCGTCTTTTAGCGGCGCAGCGACTTGTGTGCTGGAGGGTCCCGGGTTTGTCACCGGCGAAATTCTGCACATGCTTTGCACGGAATATCTCGCCTTGGGATACAATGTGGAAGCGTTCTACAGCCCACTAAACCCAAGTGAACAAATTGAACATTTATATATCCCTGCACTGAATCAGCTGTTCGCAACGCATGACATTATAAACCAGTTCTCCATTTCACAAAACGCCGTAACAATACCGCTGGAATTATCTTTGCCGGAAGACAGCGCGGTTATTGTCAATCAAAATAAGATGTTGATGCTCAACTTGCTGGAACAAGGAGTGCAAACCATTCAAAAAGCAAAGACTGTTCATGATTTGCTGGAAACCTGCTATGTGCCGCATATGGATTTTAGTAAAGTAGAGAAGATCAAGGAACATATCTTACAATCATTGGTTCTTGACTAAAATTTGTCAAACAAAACCACTCTTGCGAAAATCCTATTTTTTTGCGTAATTCTCTTGACATCACTCTCCCTTTCGTATAAAATAAAATAGTATATATGTTGCGATTTTAAATCATTGGAAATCCCTGGGATTTTTTCTCAGACAACGATTGATTTTCAATTATCTGTAAAATCTGCTTAAACCTCATATACCGCTGCGTCCGGCGCTTCAGTCACCGGTATGTCTCGCTTGAAAGGTCGGCTGACTTCATACGGGCGCAACACAAAGAATATTTTATTTTGGGTTAACTGCGTAAAGCGTAGTAGAAATAGGAAAGGGAGGTGTTGGTCAAGAATGGATTTACTGCCTATTATTATCGTTGCTGTTATTGCAGTAGTCATTGTCGGTGTCGCCGCGTTTTTTCTGGGAATTTTCTACCGTAAAAACATTTCAGAAAAAATTACCGGTTCTGCCGAGGAACAAGCTACTAAAATTATAGATGACGCAAAAAAAGATGCTGCCGCATCTAAAAAAGCGGCATTGGTAGAGGCAAAAGAAGAAATTCAGAAAAGCCGTCATGAGATGGAACGTGAAATCCGTGACCGGCGCAATGAAATGACCAGACAAGAAAGGCGCCTTCAGCAAAAAGAAGAAAGCCTGGACAAGAAAATGGACGCCCTTGAGAAAAAGGACGAAGTGCTATCTAAGAAAAACAAAGAACTCGAACAAATGCAGGAAGACGTGGCGCAGATTCAAAAGCGTCAATTGGAACAGTTAGAGAAAATTTCCGGACTCAGCGTCGAAGAAGCAAAAGATTACCTCATTCGCAACATTGAAACGGAAGCGCGTTACGATGCCGCGAAACTGGTAAAAGCCATTGAAACAGAAGCAAAAGAAGAGGCAGATAAACGTGCCCGCATGATTGTTGGTATGGCAATTCAAAAATGCGCTGCCGACCATGTTGCGGAAACAACCGTGTCTGTAGTGTCGCTGCCAAGCGATGAAATGAAAGGACGTATTATCGGTCGGGAAGGACGTAACATTCGCACGTTGGAAACTTTGACGGGAATCGACCTTATCATTGACGAGACACCGGACGCCGTTGTGTTGTCCGGATTTGACCCAATACGCCGCGAAATTGCCAGAATTGCACTGGAAAAATTAATTCAGGACGGGCGTATTCACCCGGCCAGAATTGAAGAAACGGTGGAAAAAGCGAGACGGGAAGTCGAAAATACCATCAAACAGGAAGGCGAACGCGCATCCTTTGAAACAGGGGTACATGGTTTGCACCCTGAAATTATTAAGTTGCTCGGAAAACTGAAGTACCGGACGAGTTATGGACAAAACGTGTTGATGCACAGTATCGAAGTGGCACAGCTTGCCGGTGTAATGGCAGGAGAGCTCGGCGTGGATATTGCGATGGCAAAACGCGCAGGACTGCTGCATGACATCGGGAAAGCAGTGGACCACGAACAAGAAGGATCCCATGTAGATATTGGCGCAAATATTGCGCGTAAATACCGTGAGGGCAATGAAGTAATTCATGCGATTATGGCCCACCATGGCGATATTGAGCCGACTACTTTGATTGCCTGCATTGTGCAAACAGCAGACGCTGTCTCCGCAGCGCGCCCGGGTGCCAGACGTGAAAACTTGGAGACCTATATCAAACGCCTGCAAAAACTCGAAGAGATTGCGACCAGTTTTAACGGCGTGGAAAAATCTTATGCCATTCAGGCAGGACGTGAAGTCCGTATTATGGTGAAACCTGATGATGTCAACGATGAAACCATTATTCTGTTGGCAAAAGATATTGTGAAAAAGATTGAGCAGGAAATGGAGTATCCCGGACAAATTCAAGTGCATGTAATTCGCGAAGTACGTGCCATCGAATACGCAAAATAGGTTTTTGCGGTTATTGAACGTTCCTTTTAAAAGGTTTGGTACATAATACGCCTTTTAGGAGCTTTTGGATGGTGAAATATGGTAAAACAGGACTAGAAAAAAGTCCCTGTTTCTAAAAAAGTATTTTGACAAAATGAAGGGAATTTCCAAATTAGACAGCGTTTAATCGTATTAAGTTTACGAATGAGTTCGGTATTGCACCGGACTCATTTCTTTTTATCGCAAGAGATAATTTCACGATTGTCGGTGACAGATTCCCTTTATCATTACATATTTTAAATTCCGTTTCATCTGTTGTTAGTTTTTCAAATGGTTTTGCAGCCTTACTTTTTGTTTTATCGGCAGCCTTGCTTGCTTCACCTCTGTATCATTTAGCATGTTTCTTCGTTTTTTTATGCCTAAAATAATATGCACCGCAAAAGAATGGCATTTTGGAGGTGCATATTATTTTTTCTATTCTATACAGGAAAAAAGGGGAAGCCCCACTTTTTTTGTGAGACATCCCCCTTTTTAATTCTATTATGTTATCTGCTTCAGCAGTCTGTAAATTACAACAAAGGCTTCTTCCCGTTTCGCATAGGCTTGCGGTACAAACGTGCCGTTCGGATAACCACTCAGCAGTCCAAGTCTCGTGGCATTCTCCACTTCCTCTTTCGCCCACGCGGAAATTGCGCTGTCATCCGCAAACTGTGCCGCTACATCGTCAGACGATGTGAGTTGAGCGAACTCTGCTGCATTGTTTAAAATGACTGCCATTTCCTCCCTGGTAATTTGCGCATTCGGATTTGCGTTGCCTTCACTATCACCTTGTATCAGTCCTTGTTCTTTTGCTGTTTCCAAAATATTCGCATACCAATCGTCTGCTGTTACATCAGGAAAACTATCTTGATATTGGACTTCCTGCAGACCTAGCGCGCGAATCACCATTGCGATAAATTCGCTGCGCGTGACTTCCTCACCTAAATCCAGTGAGCCGCCCGAACCTTTCACAATTCCCGCATCATAGAGCGCTGTGATCTCCTGCTCACCCCAGTGCCCACTGATTTCCTCTTTTATGGTATCCGTCATGGGCTGCGGCGTTTCTTGCGCATCCGATGTCCCCGTGGGAGTCGGAGTCGGCGTTGGCTGTTCAGTCGGCGGATTCACTATAGTGCCGCCGTTGCTACTTCCTCCACCACCACCGCCGCCACTGCCATGCGAACCGCTATTTGATGTTGGCCGCGGTGTTATTGATGGGGTAGCGGAAGCGCTCGGTCCCGGTGTTACAGAGGGCTCCGCACCAAAATAAACATAGTCGCCTTCTTGCTTCGCCGTCATATTCGTTTGGTTCATACTGACGTTTGTAATGTTGTTTCCATTGCTGTATACGGTCAAATTTGCGTCGTGTGCGTCCTCAGCCGTCAGCGTTGCTCCGTCAAGAATGACATTACCGACACTCCATTTCAAAGAAAACTCTGGTAGCGCTGTATCGCTGTTTACCAAAACTACGCCCGTCGTATCATTTTTGATGTTTTTGACATCTTGCGCGATGACGGATAGCGCTGTGCCGTCGTCTGACATTTCAACAAACAACATGCTGGCGTCTGTCGTATAGCTTCCAACCGTATACGTTCCCTGTTTCGCGGTATTGTGCAGTTGGAAATACTGATATTTCGTCGTCTCACCCGTTGACTGCTCCTGCATAGTAAATTCATATGCAGACGCGTCCTCACGCGTTAGTCCGTCTACTTCGATTTCCTCTACGTTAACGTCATACTGAATACCGACATTTTCCGGCAGGAGAATGGTGTTAAAAATAACAGTTCCATTGGAATTTATCGTATAATCCGCATATTTAGCATTAGAAAAACTGTTTTGTCCTTCTGAATAATATCCGTCGTCAATTGATGCCGCGTCAAAGCGTTCCGGCGCTACGGGTATCACCTGGATATTCACGCCTTCAAACCCCGTGCGTATGGTCTTGGTGGTTTCGTCCATGCTGATATTGGCTTCCGGCAGGAAATGCCAGTTTTGCACATACGAATTGGTGGAGGAGTTCTTTGGCGTCAGATAGTCATTTACCAACCAAAATCCCGGTTTCACAAACAAGATACTTCTGCTGTAATTTGCGTTTCTGTCATTTGGTGTCGATTCTGTCACAAAATCATAGGAATTATTCGTCTCCCAGCGGTCAATAGAGCCGCGTGTAGAGCCTGTTGTTTGATTGGTGTTATTTACATTTACGACGTTGTGCGCCTTGGTAGAAATCAGCCACGTCCGTCTGGAGTCGGTACTATACGTTCCGTACAGCGGGTCAACCAGCAAATACTGTCCATATGCCATCACCATAATGTTCAAATCGTCCGGATGTGCATGGGTTCCCACACCGCCGTCCGTACTGGTATAGAGATAATTCGCATTGCTGTCCCAACCGGTACGCATGGCAATCTTTTTCCCAACAGGGAACATAATGGATTTAAAGTCCGGCTCATATCCTTCGTCACCATCTGAGCCAGCAAATAAAAGATGAGGGTCGTTATACCATTTTCCGATGGCAAGCATCCTCGATTTATAACTCCCGCGGTGACTGTAGCCGTCTCCCTCCTGATGGTCTTTGAAGCCTGGCATACTTGCATACATCATGTACTGCGCCAGTCCCGGAATCGCATTTAGCGTTACATCCGTAAACGGATATTCGGTAAGCCCCAGCGAATCTGCCAAAGTCTTTGCATCTACCGTGGAGGATAGCGCATAGTCGGTATATCCGAGCGACAATTCCGTACAAGTTTGATCTGCAAGCATAATCTTTCCGCAAATGTCGTTATAGCGTGTTTTCACGCGGGCAATCCAAGCCGTGGAATCTACAAATTCCGGGAAATTCGCCGCAACGGTATAGAGTCCCAGCGTTTCGGAGGAACCCCAGTTTCCTTCCGTATTAAAGGCTTTTGCATCATTTCCCTCATCCCACATGTACTTCATGAAGCCAACAAAAATATCCGGCGTCATATACTCACTGTTGATAAGCTGTAAGGTCAGTCCGGGCATACCTTGCGTTCGAATAGCAACATCCAGCGTTTTCAGCCAAGGCTTTTGCTTTCCGGGCGCGGTGGATACGGTAATAAAATCCATAATCTGCCGCAGCGCCGTATAAGCATACGCCTCGTCGCCCGTCGCGTTATACAACTTCACTAATTTGTCATACCACGTGCTGAACCGCAGCAACTCTTCCTGGTAACGGTATCCCGCACCGCTCGGCTGGTCCCATCCCCAAGTGTCGTCCTGGTCATAGGAATAAATGAGCTGCGCCGTTGCGTTGGAATAGTTCAGTGAATTTTCATTCCAGGCGCTGTCGCCATTTTGAATGACAACGACTTTTTTGGGTGCAGAACCCGCGATGGTTTCATTCAATTTGTCTTGCTCTGTTTTTCCTTCATTGATTTCATTTGTCGTCAATTCCAAGTTAAGGTCGCCCGTGCCGACGTTTGCGCCGTTAAACCCGCGTAAATTCAGTGTCGCCGCGGTAATGGTGTCCCCCGCCTTCAAGCCGCTGATGTTAAAACGAATGTAAATTCGTTTGGTGTTGGAATCTACCAAAGATTGGGTCCCAATCGTGCTTACACTTTCTTCCGCTTCCAACCACGAGGAACTTCCATAGTTTTTGCTCCTATTGTTTCCTGCACTGATATAGGTATCCGCAGACGGATAGATGGTCAGGTCGGTTCCGTTTACCTTTACCTGAATATACGGCGCAGAATTTTCTACTGTAGAATCCTTGCTGTAAATTTTCGCCAAGCCGCCGTCCTTGTTAGTCGCTGTAATATAAAACGCCAATTCCTGTGTTGACGTAAATTTACTTTGCACAATATCTGTAATGTCAGCGGAAACGTACTCGTCTTTATCTGTAAAGTTCATCACGGCAACCGGTGTAAAGCCGCTGTTTCCGTTATACATAAAGTTTTCCTGCAGCAGATCCGCTGTAATCGTATCTTTCACCGTTGTGCTAACGTCTTTTTTCCGGTTAAGCTGCGCTTCCTTTGTCACATAATAGTTGTAATAGGCAAGCTCCGCCTCTTCATAATCGCCCTTTTTCACCGCTGCTTCAACGGGTGACAGACCTGGATAGTTATCATAATCCAATTTTGGGGAAACTGTCCATTTCCCACTTGCATCACTCCACTTGCCAAAGAACGCCTCGTCAGATATATATCCCGGGTCGCCTTTGAGGGTATACCCATATGTACTGTCAATATATTCATCAGCTTGTGCCGCAATTTCTTCCGTTTCCTCCGACACGCCAATTGTCGCCTCTGCCGCTTCTTCGGTTTCTTCAGCCGCTGCGGCAGCCTCTTCTTCCGCCAACACTTCTTCTGTTGTTTGAATCGGGTACTCCTCCTCCGGAATGACATATTCCGGGACGCCGTCTGCCAATTCGTCCATCAAATCAAAGACGTTCTCCGGCGGCTCTGCCGCCGGATTCGTCTCGGAGTCTGCCAGGGCGGCAGGCATCACTGCCGCCAGCATAGCCGTGCTTAGCAGCAACGCTGCCAGCCGTTTGCCGTTTCCTTTTTTCATACTGACTTCCTCCTTAATTTAATATTCCACAAATGATTTTTGCAGCTTCTGCACGGGTAGCATTCTGCTGCGGTCCAAATGTTCCATCTGCATATCCGCCTATAACACCACATTGCTGCATCACTTTTACGCTGTCAACCGCATAACCGCTAATTTGTCCTTCATCAGTAAATGTTTTTTCGTTCTCCGTCTGTGACAGTGTACGTTTCACGACTGCCAGCGCACGGGTACTCATCACTGCCATATCTTCTCTTGTAATGTAGTTTCCAGTGCCAAATTCCGTTTCGGAAATACCGGTGGTAACACCCATTTCAAGACCTTTAGCAATGTAGGGATAGTACCAATCGTCTTGAGACACGTCGCTCAGGTTCACGTCTTTAATGTTATCAATCGCAATGCCCAGGGCGTTCATCAGCATTTTCAGGAATTCTTCTCTGGTGATTTGCGCATCAGGGTTAAAGTTTCCACTTCCATCTCCGCTAACAATTTGGCGCGATTTCAGTGTCTCAATGTAGTTATATCCCCAATAATCACGGGTAACATCGTTAAAGCTGCCCGTTGTCTGCGTTCCTGTTTCATTCCCCACGACGCTGTTTACAGCAGGACTTGTTGGCAGCGCTGCTCCAATACCTCCGCCGCCGGAACTTCCACCAGATCCGCCACCAGAAGGTCCAACTGCCGTTCCGCCTGTTCCACCGCCTTTGCCGGATACGGAGAACGAATAAGACTCTTCTGCACTTTTTGTAGCGCTATAAACCGGTGTACCGTTTTCTTCTCCCGTCTTCGCATAAGCGTCTACACGGAGTGTTCCGGATTTTGTCGTGCTCTGGCTAATCACGGTTCCGTCATTGGTCAAAGCACTTGTGTCAGACGAAGTATATACAAATTTCGTGCCATACAAGGCGCCTGTCGTTGGCAAATCCAAATTCGATGTGAGTCCCATCAGACTGCCCAGCTGATATTTCAGCACAACCAGGTCTGCTTCCACTTTGGCATCTTCACCGCCCGTTAAGAACACCTGAAGTTCCGACAATCCGACATTGCTTGTCGCCACTTTTTTCGTCACTGTAAAACGGATATAACGCGCCAGCGTCTCTCCTACAGAAATAAACTTTATTTCTTCCCCAAGCGTCGTTCCGCTTGTCAATTCCGTATAGGTTTTTCCGTCTACCGAGGTTTCAATGACATAGCCGCGCAGCGGATAGGTATCGGTAATCATTGCTTCTTTCAGCATAATCTGATTAAACACTTGCAATTGTCCGAGGTCTATCGTGAGCGCCGGGTCTGCTGTATTGGTCCATTTCATGGTTTCCCAGCTTGTTCCTACGTTTCCATCTATCGCATTTTCCGGTCCGCAGCCTGATTTGCTGCTCACGTTTGATTTTGCTGAACCGTTCAGCGCCAAATTCCCTTCAGGAATATAAACTGCCGTCAATGGGTCAAAGACTTTTTCCACATAGATATCCGGGTTGTCTGTCATTTCCAGACGGAAGGTCATAATGATACCATCCACATCTTCTGTAATCGTATTCAGTTTTCCGTCATTACTGAGAATGTCCGGCTTAGAGCTGGTCCAGGTCACTTTCGTTCCTGTCAGTTCTTTGGTTTCTAATGCAATGTCGCTGGATACATACCCTCTTAATTTGGTAATCGGGCTGTAATAATCTATACTATCTACGATGTACTGTGGAACATATCCCTTATTGACTGTAACTTTCAAGTTGTTAATTTCCACTGTACCCGTGTTTTTATAGGTCGTGCCTTGGACAACATTATCCACGCCGTTGATTTCAATGTAGCTTAAGTTGGTTGCGTCTTCACGGATCCATTGGTTATTTACCACGGTCTTGAATCCGGACCCATCGTTATCATCAATTTCCAAGGTTAAGCGCTTGGTATCCAGGTTGAAGCGCGCCTTTATCTTCAGTGTCAAATCACTGGTGGTCGCTTCCACTCTGGTATGCTCTGCTTCGCCTGATTCTGTCAGTCTGCGCACATAGGTGTAACCGTGTCCGCCTGTTGCTTTTCCGGTATAGATAGTGAAAATACGGTTTCCGGAATCGTCATAGGGAATAAATTCCACTTTTTCGCAACTTGCCGGCAAATGTACCTCTGCCTCCAAAATCATTTCTCCGGACACCTTTATATTGGTGTCGTCCAATGCCGGATAAATCCGTACCGTCGTCGCAGTTCCGCCATTTGTTCCAGTGCGGTCCAGCAACAACTTTCCATCTTTTTGTACGATTTTTCCAACACCCGGAGACTGAACCATATTTCCTGTAATTTCCTCACCGGAAAAATCCGTCTCGTACAGTGTGTACAATCCATTCATAAAATTAATTCCGATTTGTAAATCAAAGGTTTTTTCCAGTGTTTTACCGCCATATGAGAACGTAGCTGTCATGGTAACCGGCAATTTGGAATCATCACCGAGTGTTACCAGCGTACCGTCGTCTAACATAACCGCGGTATCGGAGGACTTCCATGTCATCGTGGTGCCGTATGCGCCGGTGGTAGGCAGCGTCTTCAAACTCGACTGTATATTGCTCGCTGAATCATCTGTCAAATCTGCCAATGTTAATTTCTCTGCAGCCGCTGCAAGCACCTGGTCGGGGTCTGTTTCCCCTTTGACGGTAACATAAAATTCTTTATATTTGTTTATGCTGCCGGATATTTTCGCTGTCAAAACCACTTCCACATCGTCGCCAACCGGCCGCGCCACAATTCCCGTATCCGAAATGATCGAAGAATTGCTGGACGTCCACGTGACATCAAACCCTCCTACAGTGGAAGGCAGCGTCTTCAAGTCCTCTGTAACGGCGTCCGGCGTATCGGTCAAATTCGCAATCACCAGTTCTGCCAGCGCCGCATCAATCGTTTCTTCCTCTGCGTTTTCATATTTTTCGACTTCATAAATCCGTGCGGATTTCAGCAAAATATATTCGCCTGCATCGTTGCTGGGTTTCATCGCCAGATAAATACCTGCCAGCCCGCCCCATGCCTGATCCAGCACTTTCGGCGTCAACTCGCCAAACCGAACGGTCCACTGGTCCGTATTATCCGTATCCAAGGTATAAATCAACTGGCTCCACTTATCATTCGGTGTTCCGCCGCTTTCTATCACGCGCGTGTCACCCGTTGCAATCCAAACATCCGCTTGACTCTTTTTCATGCTGACAGCGGCGCCTTTCGCCAACGTTGCCCCACTTTTCTTGGAGAATCCAACCGCCGCCAACTGTGAACCTGTGATATGTGTTTTTACATTCAGTTCCAAATTGTATTTTCCAAATAGTTCGTCTGTGTAAACAGCGCTGTGTGTTGCCTCATCATAAGGCGACGTATAGATTTTCAGCGGTAAATTCATGGTAATACTTTCCGCATTGTCGCCGGAATTTGCCGCCGCTGTTTTGATGACCTTAAGCGAACCATCTTCTAGGCTATGTTCTGCCATAGATTGCATGTTGTCTGATGTAATCCATCCGTCCGCCATTTTGGTTTCCGGGTCAATCACAGAATTTGCAAAATCTTGATCATAAATGAGGGTGCCAAGCCCTGCATCCGGCGTTGGTGTTGCCGTCGGTGTTGGGGTCGGTGTCTCGGTTGGCGTTGCCGTCGGTGTTACCGTTGGCGTCGGCGTTACGGTTGGTGTCGGCGTTACGGTTGGTGTGATAGTGGTATCCGGTGGTGAAGTTGGATCTTCTTCTCCAGTCCATTTGTATACCTTCACAGAAACCAATTGTACATAGTCTCCTGCGTTCAACCAATTCTTAAATTCGCATTTCAATGTACGAATGTCCACGCCGCCATAGTTGGGATAGTATACGCCGCCCAACAATGTCTGATCTTTTGTTCCCTCGTAGATGGAAAATGTACCATCCGTTGTGTCCATCATATATCCAAAGGAATATTTCTGTCCCTTTGTATGTGTTCCAAGACTAACAGTTGATACCGCTCCGTCAACTGTATCCTTCTTACTAAATGCTGTATAAGTCTGCGTATTATTAAAGTTAAATGCGCTGTGCGTCCCTGCCGTTGTTCCATCATCTCTCACCCCGGCAAGACTTACATAAAACTGTCCGTTGCTCAAACCATCTACAGCAGTAACTTCAAAATAGTATTTACTATTTCTGTCCATGACGAAGTCTTGCCCGTCTTTTTTCAAAGGCACCTCGAAAAGCAGCTTATCATCTGCTCCGCCATAATTACCGCTGGCGTTTGCTTTTACCTGCAAATAGTTTTCCTCCGTAGAGGTGATTTCCAAATTTTCATTACCTGCTTGTGTGAGTGTGTATTCATCCGCGCCGCTGCCCAACTGCATGTTCAAAACCTGCTCCCAGTTGGTCTCGCTTTCCGGAGGCGTCGGCGTATCTTCTCCCGGTCTGGGCGTATAAGTCGGCGCAATCGCGGTTCCGCCCACTTCGTATTGCCACGCTTTGACTTCTTTTAGTGTAAACTTGCCATCCATGTTGTTATTGAGCGCAATGCTTAGCGTATCGACCGTCTTTGCGCCCCATTTCCATTCAACAGCATCTCCGCTGCCCACCTGTTCACCATTCACATAGAGTTTGAATTTCCCTTTATTTGTGCCATCCAGTTCCAATTCAAGACCCCAAGTTGTTGTTTCTCCCTGCACAATACCGGTGGTTGCTGACGTCAGGCCATCCACATCCGTAATGTTGTTCGCTGCTCTGCTGATACGTGCACCGTTACCCGCAGAACCGTTGCCGCGAACAATTGTATCAATAATACCTTTCGTCGCACCATCAAACTGATAGGTTACTTCAAAATAGTATTTTCCGCTGTCCAGTACAACATCAGCCGCATCTTCTGTCGCCGCTTCTTTCAGCGGAATATAGAGGTCGGCGCGCGTCGTCGTTTCGCTTAGTACAACGCCCGCGTCTGTTTTTTCAATGACCATATCCGGATAGCCCGCTTGTTTTTGTAGCAGAGAATCCGGTGTGTCTCCGTCAAAATGCATCCATGCTTTCAGATTCCACTGCGGTTCTGTGGAAGCAGCTGGAACAGTCAATTTAAATTCTTTATATTTGGTAAATCCTGTTTCTGTTTCGGTGATTTTCGCTGTCAAAATCACGTCAGTGTCCTCTTCCTGCCGCACCACGGTCTGTCCGTCGGCGGAAATGACCTCTTCATTGCTGGATTCCCAGGTGATTTCTTCCAGTCCTTCTATGCCATCCACGGAGACTGGCAGCGTTACTGCACCGGTTACGCTTGCCGGCGCCGCGGTTAATTTGTCAATTGTCAGTGCTGCCAGCGCTTGCTCTACGGCATTGGTGGTATCTTTTTCTATTTCAGAAACCTTAAAATTTTGAAATTCCGTATAAGCATTTGCATTATCTGCAAACATATAGAAGGAATCCGCGATATAGTGCACAGTTGTAGGCTTACCCCAACTCGTCATAGGGAAGCTCTTTCCGGAAGCGGCCGCCGTCTCACTGCCATCCAGAAACACCTGAAACGTCCCTTCATTGGTATTCAAGCGCCAACGTACCGTATGATTGTTTGCAGCATCGGAATACAGCACGTCCCTGTCTGTCGCATTATACACCCTAAAACCGTTGGTTACAGCGCTCAAACGTCCCACAGAGGTTAATGTAGCAGTGTCTCTGCTTCCGTTGACGTCCATCCAAATTCCGTTGCCACCGTCCAGGTTGCCGAATTTTGCTGTAAATTCTACATCATAAATGCCTTTGAGGTGTGCACTGCGCACTGCGGTGCGGGTTTCTTCGTCTGTCCCGCTCGCGGCGAACGCTCTATCATAGTGCTCCAGAGAGCGTTTCACACCTTTTTTCCAACCATTTTTACTGGAGCCGGTCGCAATAATATCGCTGTCTCCTTGAAGTTTCAAACTGCTGCCCGTCCCGTCCAGGGTTCCATGGTCTTCCCCCTCA
>CBCTHD010000004.1:0-20587 GCA_965146615.1 uncultured Clostridia bacterium | reverse complement strand
CATTTGGTCATCGGTGAGCTTTGGCAAATTTCCATTTTGATCCAGTTCCAGCCGTTTTACGGTGCCGCGTGTTTCCCAGGTATACAGCTTCCCGTTCTCCAAGCGACTCAGCATAACATGTTCACCATCGTTCATCTTGTCCTCGCCCGCCAGCATGGTTTCAAACGGAATTGTCTGGGGTTCACTCACCATATTCAGCACCGCGCCGTTGCCGCTGCCACGCATTGCTGAAACATCAGGCGCCGCCTCTAACTCCCAATCCGCTGTATTGATTGGAATATATGCAATGTACTGATAATCGTCAAATGCATAGGTGGTACAAATGAGATTTTGTCCTGTATAAGTTCCGTCGTTGACAGAAATATTTACCACACCCGTGGTATCTCCGGCAACCCATTTATTCATTTTGTACTGTACCAGCCATTTGCTTTCTCCCGGCTCCAGCCGCATTTTTTCCTTTTGCGCACCGTTTTTGCCCGCAAGTCCTGCGGTGAGATCCATACGTTCCGCAAAAATCTGTGAATAAATATTTGACGGTGCATACAACTCTTCCGGATTTTCGATGTTATAATACGTACTGGCGCCTATGGTAATGTCCAGCGGGACCGTATCCTGGTTGGTCAGCAGCACGCCAAAAAATGCACCGTTGGTGGTCTTGTCCACATGGGACCAAAAAATATTCGCATTGCCGTTCACCGGCGCCCGGCACAGATTTTGCCGCGTTGTCTCCGTATAGAGGTCTTCATCCTTGATGTTTTCCGGTCCGGAAGATAAAAAGAAATTCCTGTCTCCCGATATGCCGCTCTGTGCATCCAATGGTTCAAAGGAAACCGCGTCGATAATTCTGACGCTAATCACATATTTCCATGTAAACGGCTCCACTTCCCCCACACCGGATTTCTTTTGTATCCCCGCTGACACATAAAATGCACCATGCTGCTCCTGTGTGGTTTTAAAATACCGCAGCCGGCTGGGATACCCATGCCCGCCGCCCCATTCAATGCAATCCTGTCCCGTATCTTGCTCTCGCAGCGTAAGATAGGTCAACTCATAGCTGTCTGCCGGTAAATATTCCGGTATTGCTTTGCCGGAATCATCCGTTTGCAGCAGATATGCCACAACCACCAGCTTATCCGCCGGAATCTCCACCGGCAAAGAATGCTGATCGATTTTTATCGATTCACTGTTTATTTCCATCTCGCCATAGATGGTATATGTATCTTTCTGCAAATCATCTTTTACAATTTCTGCTTTTGAAAAGACGGGCTGCTCCTCCGATTCTTGACTTTCCTGCGCCACGCTGTCCTCCGACGCAATTTCATCTTCCTCTAACGACGCCGCATCCTCGTCCGGCATTGGTTTCTCCTCGTCTGTATCTGCCATTTTTGTCTCTACCTGTGCCGTATCAGCGACAGTAGACGCCACAGAAGCAGGTTCTGTCGCAGGCTCTGCTTTCTCCGCCCATGCCATAGGGCAAATACTAAGCAGTAAAGCGCAGATCACCCAGATCACTGTTCCTTTTTTCAACAATAAATCCCCTTTCTGCCGCTTTTCGCCCCTGCACACAGGGGCAATCTCGCGTCGTCTTTTGGCGCGAAAGTTTCTTTTTGTTTATTACGCGCTTAGTGTTTATTATACCAAGTTCGCCTTCTTTTTTCAACCGCCGCAACTTAAATTCTCCTTTTTCGCCAAAAAAGTTAGCAGTATCCTATAGCTAGCTGTCGTTTCTTCTATTCTTGTATTTCATGCATTACCAGTATATGTATGAGTTTATTTTCTCTTTTTCCCATCTATAAAACCGGCAGACGCATCTTATACGTCTGCCAGTTTTATGCAATAATTATGTTCCCCGAATATTCGGGGAACATATCTGCCGTGTCGTTATAAATCAAATTTCACAAAATGAATTTCCCTGGGTGGAATACGTTTTTTGCGCACCCATACCGTACAGCAAATTATCAACAAAATGCCGACTCCGGTCAACGCGGCTCCCCACGGACTATAGGATGCCTGCAGCACCAAAATATCCGTCTGCATTCGCAGCAGTCCATGTACTTGTGTTTTTTGTCCCATGCATACGCTTACCGGCCCCTCATAGGCGAGCGGCAGTATAACGCCGCGTTGTGCTGCCTGAATCATCATGGTTCCGCGCACCCTTTGGTAAACAGTCTCTATCACTTCTCGCTGCGGCTGTGTTCCCGCTTTCATTTCCAGCATCGCTTCCAGCACCGGCAAATATTCCACTCTAGATTCCTTCGCAGTATAGCTGGTCAACTGCAGCCCTATCAAACGCACAGGACCGCAAGTACCGGCGACCGCTTTGGGTCCATCGTTTGTTTCGCTCCAAATCCACGCTTCATCCAAATTTTCCAGTGTGATGCCGCGCGCTAGCATTTTCAGCGGCAGCGCCGGCAAATCCACTTTGCCGGAAAGGGACGGCATTGTGCCTGTGAGCATCACTTCTTCTGTCTGCGTGCCAAACAGCTCCGGTCCGGTTCCCGCTTCCGCTACAACACGAACCTTGCGTTCCGCCAACTCATTTAACAGTGCTTCCAGCGCTTGCTGGTCATGTACTTTCCAACCGGACAGGTAAATGGTCTGATACCTGCTGAGTTCCTCCACAGAATACTCCTCCGGATAGGGACTGTTCCCCTCTTGTATGCTGGGGAACAACCAACTGGCATAATATGCCGTCGTACCAATTCCAAGCGCCTGATAAGTTGCAGTGGTGCCGAACTGTGCCGGTGTCTCTCGGTAAAACACATATGCCCCCTGCACATCACGCTGATACTGATACCCGCTCTTGGTTGCCGCATCCATCAGTTTGTCCACCCAATTTTCCGGAACTTTATTTTTGTCCATCATTACCGTTCCCGCACCGCCTTCCAAGCTGCGGTCGAATACATAATAATAGTGTCCCGCTTCAAACGCCTCATCCAAATGTTGTTTCTGCGCTGCTTTCACGCTGCGATTCTGAATCACATGGTTTCCATCCTCCGGTGTCACATCACCCAACGCACTGACTTGTTGCTGCTGCATTTCCTGCGGTAGCGCCACTGTCTGCTGTACGTCTGTCCAAGGCTGCGTTCCATAATAGGCAAAAGTACCGTCCACCAGCAACAGCGCCGCACAAGCAAGTAACACCCATTTTGAGCAAGGCCGCCACCGCAGCAGTGCCGCAGATACCAGCCCCAACAGTGCCGCCATTCCCATCATAAGCAGCAGGCTTTTCTGGAGAAACACCAGTACAACTGCGCAAACTGCCGCGGTCCAAAATCCTGCCGCACGGCGCCAATTGCTGCACAATCCGCCAAATACCGCTACACCGAATATGGCAATGCCAATGTACAGCGAACTCCCGTCCGCCGTATAGCTGGAATAGATAGTCTCCAAGATAGATTCTATCGGCACATCTTCCGTCAAGACCACTTGTCCGTACTGAATTGCCGGTACCAGCCAAAAGCAGGAAAGCAGCACGCCGCCGCATGTCGCCGCTAGGATTGCCAACAGCTTCTTCCATTCACGGTTCATCAATCCATGAAACAACAAAAATACCACCAAAGCTGTGAATATAACGGCAGCAGCAGGCGGACTGCTTAATATCATGCAGAACACACAGATGGCTATGCCATAGAGTACACTTAGTTTCCGGCATTCCAAAAATTCATAGATACCATAAAGCAGATATGGAGTGCCCGCTAGGCAAAAGGCTACAGGCAAATTCCCCTGTACAAATACGATATGCAACATAGGCGGCGACACAAACCATGCCACAGCAAGCGCCGCCGACAGCAATACCCGTTCTTTTCCTCCGGACCACAGCATCCAGCCAACAATACCCATTCCATACAGCAGTATCACCAAGGCAAAATAACTGTGCGGAACACTGCCGGTAATACGCAAAAACAGCGTATAAATCCCATAAGGAAGCGGTGCCGGAGAACTGAAGAGTGAAAAGAAAGACGAGTGGTATCCTGTGAAATCTCCACGATACAGATGCTCCCAAATATTCTGCCCCATCGGGCGTCCGCCGCCACGCTGCCAAACCCAAAACGCCAAGCCTACTGTGCACAGTGCAAGCAAAAAGATGGACAGTATCCATTGCGCACAGATGTGTTCCCGCCGCAGCACCTGCGGCTGCGGTATTTGCTGTGGGACCAGTGCTGCTTGTCGGCAAACAATACTTGTGGGGCGGCGTGTATACATCGTGCCATCGGATTGCTCTACCTTCATTGAAACTAGCTCGTACCCCTGCTCCTTCAATCGCTGATACAGCGGCTCCCAAAAATGCTCTGCTATACTTTGCGGCGTTGCGTCAACGGAATCAAACGGCGGTGTTTGCGGTAGCATACACCCCTGAAACCGTTGCAGATAGTGACGCGCGACTTCTTCTAAATCTGCCGCAGAATGCGCTGCATCCTCCGGTCCGTTCGCCGACAGGGTAAACTGCCAGTTTTCCGGCTGTCCGCCGCTATTCATATACGTATGTAACATCAGTTCTATTTGATATTGGTGTTCCAGACGCCCACCCCCTTTTTTCTATCCCTATTATAGCCTTCCCGTCCCCGTTTGTCAACGACCATTTTCTGTTTACAACTTGTTGATGACTTTTTGTCTGTTTTTTGATATACTAAAAGAAAACTGCCAAAAGAGGAGTTATGACGATGGCAACAATATTAATTATAGAAGATGAACCCGCGTTGTGTGATTTAATTGCGCTTAACGTCAAAATGGTGGGACACCTGGCCATCACGCGCCCGGACGGGCAGGATGTGGAAGATATACTGCGCCGCTATACGGTTGACCTCATTATTTTGGACGTCATGCTGCCGGGCGAAGATGGATTTTCCCTCATTGAAAGAATCCGGCGGTTTGATGTACCTGTCATCTTTTTAACCGCTCTGGACAGCGCTCAGGATAAGGTACGAGGACTGAATCTCGGCGCTGAGGATTACATCACAAAACCATTTGAAACCATTGAACTCATTGCCCGCATTAGCGTTGTACTGCGGCGCAGCGGCCGGGGTTCACAGGAATTTTGTTCCGGAAATGTGCGGGTTCTGCTGGAGGAACATAAGGTATATGTTGCGGGAAAGGAAACGGAACTCACACTGAAAGAGTTTGAACTGTTGGAAACATTCATTACCAACAAGAATATTGCCCTCTCCCGTGAAAAAATTCTCGACCTCGTATGGGGCTATGATTATGTTGGAGAAACCCGAACAGTGGACGTGCATGTACAGCGCCTGCGCAAGAAGCTGCATTGGGAAGACCAAATCAAAACCGTTTATAAATATGGTTACCGTTTGGAGGTGCCGTCTTGAGATTTCGTTACAAAATTTACTTATGTGTCCTTGTTCTGTTTTTGTTTGCATTGGATACAGGCGCATTCGCACTGCTGCAAAAAAGCTATGCGCAAAACAAGCAAATGGATATTTCACGCGGTGTTACGGAATATGAAGTCGTTTTACAAACGCTGAACCAACTCATAGACGGCGTTTCCGGCAGCAAAAAGATTTCGGATACGGCGCTGCATCAGTTGCTAACGTCATTTGCCCAAAGCATACCGGATACTTCCATAGAGCTTTACCGTGACGGCGCGCTGTTTTATACGAACACTGCCTATTTTGAGGGAAATCGCCCCGAGTTACAAGGAACTGTACCGACCACTGTTTACCGAAAATTGGACGGCCGGCTCCGGCTCTATGTCGGCGGATCATTGGCACAGGAAGGATTATCCCTGGTGCTTTCCCGCGACTCCGGCTACTTAACGGAATACTATCAATCGCTGCTGCGCTATTTTGTCCTGCTCAGCGTGCTGCTGTCCCTGCTTCTATCAATTTTGCTGCTGTTCGCCCTGCACCGCCTGATGCGTCCCATCGAACAGCTTGGCGCAGCGGCGAACGAAATTGCCAGCGGCGACTATTCCCGGCGTGTCCCTGTCAAAACGCATGATGAAATCGGCGCTTTGGCGGAGAGTTTCAATAAAATGGCGGAAGCGGTGAATGAACAAATTCAGGAGCTTACCCTCTTGAATGAAGAAAAAGAACAGTTCGTCCGCAATCTTACGCACGAACTCAAAACACCGATTGCCACACTGAAAGGCTACAGTGAATTTTTACAAAACGCCAATTGCAGCGACGAGGAAAAAATGCTTGCTCTGGGCTATATCAATGAACATGCGTCCCGTTTGGAGCAATTGACAGGACGCTTGGTAGACCTTCTCCGCTTGCGCAGCGAGGCACTCTGTCTGCAAAAGATAGATGTACAAGCGCTGTTCGCTTCCGTCCGTTCACTCTCGCGCGCTATTCTGCTGGAAAAAAATTTAACGCTTTGTGATGAAGTGCAGGTTCAGACACTCTGCGGTGATGAAATATTACTGCAAACGGCGCTGATGAACTTCGTCGAAAATGCCGCTAAAGCCTCGCCGTCCGGCAGCGAAATCATGCTATGCAGCCGCCGCGCTGACGGTGTTATAATATTAGAAGTCTCCGACCATGGCTGCGGCATTCCGGCAGCGGACTTGGACCATATCTGCGAAGAATTTTATCGTGTTGACAAATCTCGCTCCCGCTTGTCCGGCGGCTTGGGGCTGGGACTTTCCATCTGTCGACTGATTGCACAGCTGCACAGTGGCAGCATTCAGGTGGAGTCTACCTCCGGCGAAGGTACCACGATTCGGTTTTTCCTGCCCGATACGTCCGCATAGGGCAGCGAACCTTTTTACAAGTTCGTTACAACTTAACGAAAACTTTCTGATAAACGCACAGTATACTACTATTTGGAAGCGCATCCAAACAATACTAAAAGAAAGGAAGTGAATCAAATGAAACATGTGAAAGCAAGTTTTATCACTGCCAGCATAGCAGCGCTGCTCATTACAGCGAATGCCGTAGGCGCAATTCACGCATTTGAAGGCTCCGATGCTGTTCCGTCCTATGAAACAACAACGCCTCCCGCGTCGCCGGTTCTTTCCCCTAACTCTGAAAATTCCGTCTCGCAAGAGGATGCTGTGGCGGCAGCGAAAAGCGCGGTGGAAAACGAATTTGACATGGAGCTTACAGACCTGTATACCGCAGTAGCTGCGGAATCGGAATATGAAGGATCACCCGCCTGGTACGTCAGCTTTAGTAAAAATTTCTGCGAACCACAGCTTGTGGAAACAGATGGTGAAATCTGGGTATCTGACTGTTACACGGTCTATATCGACAGCAATACTGCCGACGTGCTTTCTGCCGTGGAAGGAGAAATTGCAGTGCAAGCAATCACATCTAATATTTCTATGGACGCCGATTCAGAAGGTTATGTTTTTAAAATAGTTGAAGATCCAGTCAATGCTGTCGTTGAATTTGGCTCTCCCCAAATAGAAGATAAGTAAAAATACAAACACCTAAAATACAAGTGCTCCTCCATAAGAAGCAGGTTTTGCCTGCTTCTTTGTCTATTCCAGTAATTTGAAAAAGGATGGTACATAACATGAGAAAAATCATGACCGCACTTCTTTGTGCGCTGCTTTTATCAGTCACGTCCATTCCGCTCTATGCGCAGGACGCAGCGCCAGAATTTATCATTCCCGCGCAATATGACATGGCAGGAAAGTTCTGCGACGGACGTGCATTCGTCAGCATTGGCGCAAAATGTGGATTCATTGACGAAACCGGAACGCTTGTGATTCCGCTTCTCTATGACTTTGCCACGGACTTTAAAAATGGTCGCAGCGTCGCGAGCCAGGGCGGCAAATACGGAATGATTGATACCAATGGGAATACGGTGGTTCCCTTTATCTATGATGCTTTAGATACGGACTTTTCCGGCAATGAACCAATTTATGCCCTAAAAGACGGGAAATATGGATTTATTGATGCTAACGGTAATACGGTCCTCCCCTTTATCTATGACAACGTGAACATGATTGGTTTTAGCGAAGGATTATGTAGCGTGCAAAAAGAGGGCACGCCGTATGGATTTATTGACGAATCGGGGCAAACCGCAATCCCGTTTGACATTCGTTTTGCAGGGCATTTCAAAGAACACGTGGCGCAGGTATCAAATGGCGAAAAATGGGGACTTATGCTGCCGGACGGCAGCGTGCCGCTGGGATATATCTTTGACGAAATCGGCTGGTCCATGAACGAGGGCGTCATCGCAGTTTGCCAAAATGAAAAATGGGCGCTTTCCGATGGCTCCAAACTGCTGACGGACTATCTCTATGACGCCTTTGGTATAAACATGACAGAGGGACGGTTTCCCGCGTTATTAAACGGGAAATGGGGCTGCCTGGACGCGGAAGGAAATGTTGCAATCCCCTTTGCATTTGACGCGATTGGCGCGTTTGAAAATGGAACTGCTGCCGCTGCAAAGGACGGCAAATATGGACTCATCGGGCGAGACGGCACGGAAATACTTCCCTTCGTCTGGGAGAACATCAGCGAGGGCGCCGATGGTATCTGGGTAGCAGAACGCGACGGGAAGCAGGGGGCAATCGACGAAGCCGGAAACGTCGTCATTCCCTGTTTATACCATGGTCTTCTTTACCAGGACACACAGCTGATTGCGGCGGAACGGGACGGAAGCTGGGGCTTTATCTACAATCCCGCGAGCGGCGTGCCCAAACCGACGCCTACTGCGGAAAACTCGGCGTTAGAAACGCTTCGTCCCTCCCCGTGGGCGCGGGCAGAAGTACTTGCCGCCACACAGCAAGGGTTGTTGGACGCCACCCTGCTGGAACGTTATGAAGAAGGTATTACCCGCTTAGATTTCTGCCATCTCCTGGGCACGCTAACAGAACAGCTTACCGAAGCGCCGCTGTCTTACCTGTTGGAAGACCGCGGGTTCTCCTTGCGGCAAACCCTCTTTTTTGATACAACAGATGAAACCGTTTTGGCGCTGTCTGCGCTTGGTGTCGTGACCGGCACTGCGCCCGGACAATTTTCGCCGGATGAAATCGTGACCCGCCAGCAAGCCGCCGTTTTTTATGACAGGTTGCTAAATGTATTAGGCATTTCTGTTTCCTTCGGTGAAGCGCCATTGTTTCAAGATGAGCCTTCGTTTGCACCTTGGTCTGCCGCTGCTATCAGTCGTATCAGCAGCCTGACGCATCCGGAGACAGGACAGCCTGTTTTGGCCGGCACGAGCGAAACCCAGTTCAGTCCTGAGGATATGCTGACGCGGGAACAGGCATATGTCAGTGTCTACCGCTTTTTGGAAACCATCATACACCCATGGCAGAGAACATCTCCGGTTGCTTTTTCCACACAGCCAAATCCTGACTTCTTCCCCTCCGCAACACCACCGAAAGGTGGTGTTGTTTTTTTGTCAACGCAACTCCGTTGCTACACTGCTAAAATTTTTTTATCTTTTTTTCAAAAAACACTTGCACTTTGTCAAAAAAGTGGTATAATACGGATAGAAAATGTAATCGTTTACATTTTAGCAAGAAAGGACGGTGACGTATGGCAACCATTGTTGACGTAGCAAAACAAGCCGGGGTATCCACCGCAACGGTATCCCGCGTACTCAACGGAAGCGCCAACGTGTCTGATAAAACAAAAAAGCGGATTTTGGAAGCGATTGAAGAATTGCACTATAATCCCAACGCCCTGGGACGCAATTTGCGCCGTATGCGAACGGGGCTGGTGTTGGTCGTGCTGCCCTCCATTTCCAACTCCTTTTTCTCACAAGTGGTCAAAGGAATGGAACAGACAGGCGCGGCGCAGTCTTATACTACTATGATATGTACGACGCGGTCCAAATCTGAACGGGAGAGAATGTTTTTAAATCTGGTGTGCAACCGGCAGGCGGACGGTGTAATATTGATTTCCTCCTGTCTTCCGGCGGAAGAACTACAGGCGTTCGGCACACAGTATCCCGCTGTCCAATGCAGCGAATTTATACCCGGTGTGGACATTTCCGCGGTTTCCATCGATAATGAGCAGGCAGGATATGACGCGGCACAGCATCTGTTGGATTTGGGACACCGGCACATTGGTGTAATTGCTGCGCGCGGTACGCATTCTTCTGATTTGCGTTTGGAAGGCTGCCGGCGCGCTTTGACAGAATATGGCGCGGACGATTGTCCGGTGGCGTATGGAAACTTTACCTATCAAAGCGGCTATGACGCGGCGCAGCAGCTTTTGCATCAGTTTCCGCAGCTAACGGCGCTGTTCGCGGTCAGCGACGTGATGGCGTGCGCTGCTATGCGGGCGGCGCAGGACTCGGGCCGCGACGTCCCGGATTCGCTTTCCATTATCGGCTGCGACAACATCATGATGTCCTATGTCGTGCGTCCATCGCTTACCACCATCGCACAGCCGCGTTATAATCTGGGCTGCGCTGCTATGCAGCAATTGATTGAACAAATTGAACATGAACAGCATTCTCATAATAGTATTTGTATGGAACATACTATTATCAAACGTGAATCTACAGCTGTAATTTCATAAAGGAGTGTGTATAAATATGATTCGTGTAACAGTCTGGAACGAGTTCCGGCACGAAAAAACGGACGATATTGTCCGGGGGATATACCCCAATGGTATTCATCAGACGATAGCAGACTTTTTAAATCCCTATGACGACATTTCTGTCACGACCGCCACACTGGACGAGGCGGAACACGGCTTGACAGAAGACGTGCTGAACAACACCGACGTGTTAATTTGGTGGGGACATGCGGCGCATGGCGAGGTGGACGACGCCATTGTGGAGCGCGTACAGGACCACGTACTGCGCGGCATGGGGCTGATTGTCCTGCATTCGGGACATTTCTCAAAAATTTTCAAAAAACTGATGGGCACCAGCTGTTCCCTGGTTTGGCGTGACGACGACCGGGAACGCCTTTGGTGTGTAAACCCCGGTCATCCCATTGCAGCGGGCGTTCCCAAGAGCATTGACCTGCCGCAAGAGGAGATGTACGGCGAATTTTTTGACATTCCCGCACCGGATGAAGTGATTTATTTAGGCTGGTTCCGCGGCGGCGAAGTATTCCGCAGCGGCTGTACCTTCCACCGCGGCTATGGAAAGATTTTTTATTTTCAGCCCGGTCATGAAGGGTATCCCACTTACCACAATCCCAACATTCAGACCATTCTTACCAATGCGGTACGTTGGGCGTATTCCCCCGTCAAGCTGGCGGAAATCACATGTCCCAGCGTTCCCGCAGCGGAAGATTATTTAGAGTAGAAAGGAAGGATGATCAATGAAACTTGGCGTATTAACCGTCCCGCTTGGGGACATGACATTAGAGGAAGTGCTTGCCTACTTAAGCGGGCTGGGCGTACAGACCGTAGAACTGGGGGCGGGGGGATTCCCCGGCAAGGCGCATCTGGATCCCGACCAACTTCTGGGCAATCCCGGCGCAATCCAGCACATCAAAGACTTGTTGGACAAATACCACATGGAAATCAGCGCAGTAAGCTGTCACGGAAACCCGGTTCACCCGCAGAAGGAAGTGGCTCAGTCCTTCCACGAACAGTTTGAAAAAGCGGTTTTGGTTGCGGAGCAATTGGGTGTGGATACCGTTGTCGGCTTTTCCGGCTGCCCCGGCGATTGCCCCCAGTCGCAGTATCCCAACTGGGTAGTTGCGCCCTGGCCGGACGACGCGCTGAAAATTCTGGACTATCAATGGAATGATGTGCTTATTCCCTACTGGACAAAAATGGCGTCTTTTGTGAAGGACCATGGCGTATCTAAAATCGCGTTTGAACTTCATCCTAATTTCAGCGTCTATAATCCGGAAACGCTGCTCAAGCTGCGCGCAGCGGTAGGCGATTGCATCGGCGCAAACTTCGATCCCAGCCACCTGGTTTGGCAGGGCATTGACATTCCCGCCGCATTGCGGGCGCTCAAAGGGGCCGTATACCATTTCCATGCGAAAGACACCAAGGTTGACCCCATTAACACCGCGGTCAACGGCGTTTTGGATACCAAACATTTTGGAAACGAACTGGAGCGCTCCTGGATTTTCCGTACCGTGGGATATGGTCACGATACGGGATTCTGGAAAGATGTTATCAGCACACTGCGCTTGATTGGGTATGACGGAGCCATCAGCATCGAGCACGAGGACAGTCTGATGACGGGCAAGGAAGGGCTGGAAAAAGCCATTGCATTTTTGAAAGAAGTTTTGATTTTTGAAGGCGTCGGAGAAATGTTCTGGGCGTAATACAGGGAAAGGCAGGAGAAAAAAATGAGGCATGGCGTAGGAATTGTCGGATTCGGCGGAATGGGCAGCCATCACGCGCGGGATTTGGTTCCCAAGGATCGGCTGGACGTGGTCAGCGTCTATGACATCAATCCCAAACGAATGGAGGTAGCGCAACAGGAGGGGTATCCCACCTGCGAGAGCTTTGAAGCGCTGCTCGCAAATGATGCGGTTGACATCGTTTTGGTTGCAACGCCCAACAATTTCCATCGGGATTTGTGTATTGAAGCGCTGCGGCATGGCAAAAACGTCATTTGTGAAAAACCGGTGACAATCCATAGCAGCGAACTTGCTGACATTATGGAAGTCGCAAAACAGACGGGAAAAATATTCACAGTCCACCAAAACCGCCGCATGGATATTGACTATCTCATGGTAAAAAAAGCGGTAATGGACGACCGTTTGTTGGGCGACGTATTTTGCATTGAGTCGCGTGTGCAGGGTGCGCGCGGGGTTCCGGACGGCTGGCGGCAGTATCCCGTTGCGGGCGGAGGCATGATGCTGGACTGGGGGGTGCACTTGATTGACCAAATCATGATGATGCTCCAAGAGAAAGTCACTTCCGTTTACTGCAAAATGTATTCTGTTCATTACAAAGAAGTGGACGATTGCTTCAAGCTGTTTTTGACGTTTGAAAGCGGTATTACGGCGCTGGTGGAAGTCAGCACCTCCACCTTCATTGCATTGCCGCGCTGGCATGTCAGCGGCAGCGAAGGGACGTTGCTCATTCCTGATTGGAACTGTGACGGCAGCGTTGTGCGCGCAAAGGAAACAAAAACAGAGTGGGAAGAAGAAATTGTCTACACTAAGGCAGGTCCCACCAAAACCATGGCGCCCCGCCCGAAGCATACGATTGAGGAAATCAAGCTGGAGGAGCCAACGACGGATTATACAAAGTCGTACCGCGCTCTGGCGGACGCAATCGAAGGAAACGGCACGCCGCTGGTAGACCCGGCAGAAGCAATGCGCGTTATGCAGGTGATGGAAGCGTCGTTTGAGTCCTCACGGAAAAACGAAGTCATTCATGTGACGATATAAACTTATACTATATGAAAAACGCAGGGACTTTCCCTGCGTTTTTTCACATGGCTCCCGCTGACATGCGTTGCCGGCTTGTTGATTCACGTCAACAAGCGTCAAGGTTAATTTACGATTGCATCGTAAATTAACCTAAATTTTGACGTTTTTATTTACAGCAATAACGCATGCAAAAAAAGAGGAAAACCCTTTTACCGCGTTTTCCTCCTCTTCTTTTCTCACAATACTCGTATTCGTAACAGTTTTTCGAAACTAGCATATTCCCTGCTTTTGCATATTCACGGTTATTCCTTGCCGTCCGCATGGTTTTCTTTCTCTTGCTCTTGTTCTTCATAAGGGACATAACGCAAAACATCTGAAATTTCACAATGCAAATAATCACAAATTCTCGCTAAAACTCCTAAATCTACACGCGATAATTGATTATTCAGATACGTATTCAGTTGTGTCATTTGTAAATCTGCATTTTTAGCAATCTTATTTTTGCTAATACCATGTTCAATACGAAATTCTTCTAAAACAATATCAATTCTTCCTGTCTTTTTGTTTTTCATATCATCATAATATTCCATATTTTTCACCCCAAGATGATTGTATATCTACAGAATATTTCTTGACAGTTGTATTTATTTGCTATATAATTAGTTGCATAGCAATTATATATAATAATTATTTACATTATAGGAGGCATTTATGTGAATTTGGAAGAAGAAAAAATAAGATTTTGTGAAAATGTCAGAGAATTGCGGCTGGCACTGGGCTTATCTGTCATCGAATTTTCAACGATAACACACACGAGTGTCTATGCCATTGAAGCGTTGAACGACAGGCGCATCACGGGAGAATTAGGCGTTTCCTTTCTGTTCCACCTTGCGCGCAAGTTTCAAGTAGAACCGGCGACATTTCTCTCCCCGATGAGCAAACAGGAAATTGAACTATTGGCACTGCAATATAAAAACCGAAAAATGTTGAGATGCGATTAAAAAAGGACGGCGTGGGCTGATTTGCCCGAAGCCGTCCTCTTTTTATTGCTTCAATCTTATTCTACTTTTGTTGTCCAGCCGAAGGTATCCTCAATCTTGCCCCACTGAATACCGGTCAGCGTGTCATAAAGCATTTGTGAAACCTCGCCGATTTCGCCGTTATTGACCGGCATAACAAGATCGCCGTATTTCAATTCACCGATTGGCGAAATAACAGCGGCGGTGCCGGTTCCCCATGCTTCCTCCAGCTTCCCTGCTTGAAATGCTTCCACAAGTTCATCTATCGAGAGCTTGCGCTCCGAAACCTTATATCCTTTTGATTGCAGCAACTCGATGATGGACATTCTTGTGATACCGCTGAGAATGGAGCCGTGCAACGCAGGCGTTACAATCTCGCCGTCAATCTTAAAGAACACATTCATGGAGCCTACTTCTTCAATATATTTTCTCTCCACAGTGTTTGGATATATCCCTGTGCGGCTGCTTCTTCCTGTCCCTTGAGTGAAATCGCATAGTTTGCGCCGGCTTTTGTAAATCCGGTGCCGCCAACAACTGCTCGGACATATTTCTCTTCCACGAAAATTTTAACCGGCGCAATGCCCTCCGGATAATACGCGCCTACAGGTGATAAAATAATCGCAAAAATGTAGTGTTTTGCAGGATGAACTCCAATATGAACATCTGTCGCAAAAATATACGGTCTGATATAGAGCGACGTTCCGTCAAGCGACGGAACCCAGTCTTTTTCAACATCAACAAGCGTTTTAATCGCTTTTACTGCAAATTCCTCGTCAATTTTAGGAATGCAGAGACGTTCACAGGACACGTTCATTCTCGCCATATTCTTTTCAGGACGGAACAACTGAATACTTCCGTCCGCCGTGCGGTATGCCTTCAACCCTTCAAAAATCTCCTGCGCATAGTGCAGAACCATACAGGCGGGATCAATCTCGAACGGACCGTACGGCACGATTCGTGCATCATGCCAGCCCTGCCCTTCATCATAGTTCATCAAAAACATATGATCTGTGTAATAAATTCCAAATCCGAGATTATTTGGGTCCGGCTTGGGCTTCAGATTGGTCGTTTTCGTAATTTTGATTTCCATTTGAAAAAACCTCCCATGATTTCATACGGGCTGCGTTTTTCGCACTTGTTCCGATGAATCTTTCATTTATTTATTTCCTATTATACAACAACCTTCCACATAAAATCAATAGGAATCTTGCATAAATCCGAACGCTTTCAACAAACTAAACCATAGTGGACGCGCATTTTCAGAACGCCGCTTCTTTGTAAAAATGCCGCAATGGCTTATAATACGCAAGAATCCAGAATTTCCGCCAAATCGGAGAAATATTGGCGAAATACCGGAAAGTGCAGCAAAAAACGGCACATATATTCTGTTTTTTTGAAAAATTGAGCAGAAAACTGCGCCTCGTCCGCCCAAAACAGCGGGCACATGCCGCGGGCGCGCGGGTCTTTAATGATCTGCAACTCGCCATCTTTGAAATACGGCGTCAACGGAAAAATACGGCACGCCAGCGGGCGCATTTGTCTGGGACATGGCGGCCCACAAAATAAAATCGGCACAGACCTACCGCCGCTGACAAAATCACTTTCCTCTATCCGTACCCAATCTCCTGCGCCGCGAAACATCACTTCCTCACCCGGAAACAGATACATGCCGCTTTCTTCCTCCCCTTCGCTTTGGCAGCAGCGCGCGCCGCACAATTGCCCGCAATCCACCTCCAGCGGTGTGGTATAGTTCAGAATTTGGTACGCCCGGCGGTATAATTCCTGATACGTCATGTTGCTTCCCCCTTTGTTCTTTATTATAGACAAATGCGCGTCATTTGTAAAGACTTTGTAAAAAGTAATCTTCCATTGTGAAAACTTTGTGAAACCGCTTGACAGGCTGTTACGCTTCCCTTAAACTAAATGTGTAACGATTTGCCTTGCAGAGGGAACTCATTTGAAACGCGAACGGTTTTTAGCGCCATGCCGATACATACCCATCTTTGTAAAAAAAAGGAGAGTCGTTATGAAACAGTCATCTTTTTGGAAGCACGACTTATGGCTCATACTGCTCGGCGTCAGTATTTTTGCGTTGGGCGTCGTTTGGTTTGCCGATCCGCTGGGTCTGGTCATCGGAGGGTTTTCCGGTCTTTCCATACTTATCAAAGCGCTGACGAACAGGCTATTCGGATTCGGCGTTCCCATTTCGCTTACCACCGCCCTGCTAAACGTGCCACTCTTTATCATCAGCATTCGGCAACGCGGTTTTTCCTTTGCGAAACGCTCCCTTGTCGCTGTCGTCTGGATGACGGTCGCCTTTTGGCTGTTTCCGTATCTTCCCAATCCGTTTGAAGGCGAGACGGATTTGCTGTTGGGGGGTATCATGTGCGGCGTGCTCTCCGGCACCGGTATTGCATTTGTGCTCAAGGCATCCGCGACAACAGGCGGATCAGATATGCTGGCGTCCATCGTCAAAGGACATTACCCGCATTTTCCCATGGCGACGCTCATTTTGGCGATTGACACCATGATTATCGCGGCAGGCTTGTTCCTGTTCGGTCCTGTGAAGACGCTTTACGCCATTATCGCCTTATTTGTCGAATCCAAGGTGCTCGGCAACCTGCTTGACGGAATGCATTTTGCCAAAGCAGCGCTCATTTTCTCCCGAAAGGCGGAGGACATTTCAAAAGCGATATTTGAACAATTGCATCGCGGCAACACTGGGATTCCCGCCAAAGGCATGTACCGCGGCGATTCAATTACCGTGCTCTATGTGGTTGTGTCCAAAAGAGAAGTTGCGCTGCTGCGGCGCATTATTCAGGAAATTGACCCCAATGCCTTCATTACCATTACGGATATACATGAAGCGCTCGGGGAGGGATTTGCTGAAAACACGGAATCGTTGACCCTATAATTGTCCCTTACATGTCAGCTTTAGACGTGTTTGCTTCCGCTTTTTGGGTGTTTACAACTACCCGCTTTACAAAATTTATAAAATTTTAAGAATTTTTCTATTTCATTATTTGCAATTTTAGTGTATAATTAAGATAGGACAAATAAGCGAAAGGAGTGCACCCTTTTTGAACACACCCAATCACCTGACAATAGGAAATTATTTATATTCTTATTTGGAAACACACTATGGCATTTCCTTGCGAAAAGCCAGCTTTCTATACGGTTGCGTCTGCCCTGATTTTCGTCCCAGAGTCGTTTTAAAACCGCATCATGTAGAAAACTATCTGTTTCATCTCCAGCAGGTAGTTACACAGATGTCGTTGCAACGCCGTACAAATGCAGATTTGTACAGCAAGCGGCTGTCGCTGCGGCTGGGTATTCTGTGCCATTATTATTCCGATTTTTTCTGCTTTGCACACAACACGCATTATACAGGAACTTCGGCGCAGCACGTATCTTACGAGCATAAACTGCATATGTATTTTAAAGAGCATATGGACGTACTTGATACTTTGGAACTGGTTCCGCAAGACCGGACACTAACCGCTATCAGCGGGATTCATCGTCAAATTGCAGATTTGCATCAGCAATACATGCAGGCGGAGCCCAATATGGAGTTGGATATGATATACAGCATCAAAGCATGTTTGCAAATTCTCTTCTCCGTTTTGAATGCTTCTCTGGTTTCCGACCCGCTGAACAGTTCCCGACCGCGAACCGTTTAATGGACATTTCCCGCGCGGATCCAATCTTCCGCGTCCGATTTAGATAAAAAAACAGTTGACAAACGCCTGCCGGCGTAGTATGCTATTAAAGCGTGGAAAAAGCATTCCGCACAGTAGTTTTCGTGCTATGGCAGGTTTTTTGTATGTCATGCAAATTCATTTGAAAGGGCGGCTACATATGGACTTTATAACATTGCTGCAAGCAGCGGTTCTCGGCATCGTGCAGGGCATTACTGAATGGCTTCCCATCAGCAGCACCGGGCACATGATTCTCGTTGACGAATTTCTAAAAATGAATGTCTCCGAAGCCTTTATGGAAATGTTTTTGGTGGTCATTCAGTTTGGTTCCATTTTGGCGGTCGTGGCGCTCTATTTTCATAAACTCAATCCTTTCTCGCCCAAAAAGAGTTCTTCCGAGCGGCGGCAAACCTTGTCTTTATGGGCAAAGGTCATTGTGGCGGTCATTCCTGCCGGAATCGTCGGCGTGCTGCTCGACGACTGGTTCACAGAGCACTTTTACAATTATCAGGTGGTTGCCGTCGCGCTGATTGTTTATGGCATTTTGTTCATTGTCTTGGAACGGTACAATCGCAAACGCCGTCCGCGTATTACGTCGGTAGACCAATTGGACTACAAAACTGCGCTGCTCATCGGCGTATTTGATATTTTGCCGCTCATTCCCGGCACATCCCGTTCCGGGTCTACCATTCTGGGCGGTATCTTGGTGGGCGCCTCGCGCAGCGTTGCGGCAGAATTTTCCTTCTTTTTGGCGATCCCCATTATGCTGGGAGCAAGCCTGCTCAAGATTGTGAAATTCGGGCTGCATTTTACGGCACTGGAATGGCAAGTTTTGATTGTGGGCATGGTGGTGGCGTTCTTGGTCTCCATCATTGCCATTAAGTTCCTGATGGGCTATATCCGCAAACACGATTTTACCGCATTCGGCTGGTATCGCATTGTTCTCGGTTTACTCGTGATTGTCTACTTTGTTTATAAATCGGTTGCGATGGCATAAATTATGCCGGAACGCGCCTGTTTGATGCGTCGAAAAGAAGCTGTAAAAAAGCATCACAAAAAAAGAGAAACAAATCCCAAAGTTTAGATAAACTTGAAGCGCAATTCGTTTTCGAATGAGTCCGGTCTTGTACCGGACTCATTCTTTTCTTTCAAAGCAAAATGCTGCAAACTTAAGCGGCGCGCTTTCTTTGTTCCGCTTGCAGCACAATGAGATGCATATCGCTTTTCCACCGGACAGTTCTTCTAATTGTTTTATTTCATCTCTTCAATCTTAATCTTGCATTTTACACCAAATGCATTTCGCCAACATTTTTGTAGGTTCATGCACGTTATATCCGGCAGAACAATTCCCCCCTGCTGTGCCTGTATCGTTAAATATAGCTTTTGTTTGTCCCCGTCATATACCAAACGGCGACAGTGAAACCCGTAAAACAACAGGGCAGACGCTACCTGAACTACCGCGGAAAGCTGTTTGGAAACCGACGCCTGCTGGCGGGATAAAATGGCGTAAAATTTCGTATAGATGCCCCGTTCCGCACTTTTCCCAATTCCCGCCGCAGCGAATGCACACATGACTTTTTCCGCCGGCGTCATACCATAGATGGGTAGGCCTGTTAAAACAAAAAACGTATGGCGCGAATGGTTATAGTAGTCAATTTGTTTTCCCATTTCCGATAGCATACATGCGGCATATAAAATATGTCCATATGGCGCAAGCGAGGGATACGGATTTGCTAAAATACACGCTTCTTTATACAGCTCTTTGGCATAATCATTTTCCAGACCGTAAAGCCGCATACAATTTTCTACACTGCTACGCAGCACATGCATATCTGTCTCAAAAGGAATACACATTTCAAAGAAAATGCCTTCCCGCACACCGTTGCCGCTAATCACGATTTGAGGCGCTCCGGTATCCTCCAACAACACCATCAATGGCGCCAATCCCGGCACAATAATGTCCCGGCGGCTTTTGGAAACCGCATAAACCTGTTCCCGTTTTGCGGGCGAAAGCTGGCACAGCTGACGGTATATTTCTTCCGCTTCCGCGCGCTCAACCGGATATTCATGGATACTGACCAACGGATGCCGACGATGGTAACAATGCGCTTTTCCAAGCGCCCGGATACTGCCGCCCAGCCCCACGATAGGCAACCCTTTACATTGTTTCAAAAAGGGGATTTCCCGCAGTTTTTGCCGCAAAAATCGTTTCATTTCCGCGTATTTTTCGCCAAACATTTCTCCAAGCACGACCGCGCCATAGGGAATACTAATGCGCGCCGTCAGTTTTCTCTGCTGGACCAGTACCAATTCCGTGCTACCGCCGCCGGTGTCTATTAATACAAAATTCTCTAGCGGGACGGTATACGCAACGCCCAAATAATCATAATATGCTTCCGTTTCCCCAGAAATAATTTCCACCCGGATACCGGTTTTTTCCCAAATTTCTTCTACTATCGCCACTCTGTTTTTTGCCCGCCGTAGTGCAGCCGTCGCCACAGCACGGACCCGTTTCACCTGATGCAGCTGAATTTGCCGCTGGAAAGCAAGTAACACTTCTACTGTCCGCTGGACTGCTGCCGGCGGTAAAACGCCTGTATTGTCCATCTGCGCGCTGAGCCGCAGCGCCTCTTTCATCTGGCAAATCA
>CBCTHD010000003.1:0-22268 GCA_965146615.1 uncultured Clostridia bacterium | reverse complement strand
CAGCTGGCGCATACGCGGTTTCCGCTGGGTGAGCTGCACAAGACGGAGGTGCGCGGCATTGCGGAAAAATGCGGGCTTGTCAATGCCAAAAAGCAGGACAGCCAGGATATTTGTTTTGTGCAGGACGGCAGCTATGCGGATTTTATCGAGCAGTACACGGGGAAAACCTATCCCCCGGGCGATTTTATTGACAGAGACGGCAATGTGCTCGGGACGCATAAAGGCATTATCCGCTACACCGTGGGACAGCGCCGCGGGCTTGGCATTTCCCATGAAGAACCGCTCTATGTGATGGCGGTCAACCCGGCGGACAACACTGTAATGCTGGGCACGGACGACGCCTTGTATTCCAAAACGCTGACGGCAAACCGCTTGAATTTGATTGCCGTCGATACCATTGACAAACCCATGCGGGTGAAGGCGAAGGTGCGCTACCGCCAGGCGGAGCAGCCGGCAACGGTGATCCAAACCGGCGACGATACCTTGACAGTGGAGTTTGACGAGCCGCAGCGCGCCGTCACCAAAGGACAAGCAGTTGTTTTATATGATGGAGATACCGTTGTAGGCGGCGGAACCATTCAATCATAAATATATAAGGAAAAGGGAGTTTTTGAATCATGGAAAACAATCGGTACGAATTAAACAAAAATTTAGCGCAAATGCTCAAGGGCGGCGTCATCATGGACGTTACCACGCCGGAGCAGGCAAAGATTGCGGAAGCAGCCGGGGCCTGTGCGGTTATGGCGCTGGAGCGGATTCCGGCGGATATTCGCGCGGCAGGCGGCGTTTCCCGCATGAGCGACCCCAAAATGATTAAGGGAATCCAAGAGGCGGTTTCCATTCCGGTTATGGCAAAGTGCCGTATCGGTCATTTTGCGGAAGCGCAGATTTTGCAGGCGATTGAAATTGACTACATAGACGAAAGCGAAGTGTTGTCCCCGGCGGACGACAAATACCACATTGACAAAACGGCGTTTGACGTTCCCTTTGTTTGTGGCGCAAAGGATTTGGGAGAAGCGCTGCGCCGCATCAACGAAGGCGCGTCCATGATTCGTACCAAGGGCGAACCGGGAACGGGCGACGTGGTACAGGCGGTACGCCATATGCGCATGATGCAGGCGGAAATCCGCAGAATCGGTTCCATGAGCGAGGACGAGCTGTTTGACGCAGCAAAAGAACTACAAGTACCCTATGATTTGGTGAAATATGTGCATGAGAACAAAAAGCTGCCGGTGGTAAACTTTGCGGCGGGCGGCGTTGCTACCCCTGCCGACGCGGCGTTGATGATGCAGCTCGGCGCGGAAGGCGTATTTGTCGGCTCCGGTATTTTCAAATCGGGCAATCCTGCCAAACGCGCTGCCGCGATTGTCAAAGCGGTTACCAACTTCACCGACGCGAAGCTGCTGGCGGAGCTGTCCGAGGACTTGGGCGAAGCGATGGTCGGTATCAACGAGCAGGAAATTGAGCTTTTGATGGCGGAAAGAGGCAAATAATCATGCAAATAGGCGTATTGGCTCTACAAGGGGCATTTATCGAGCATGAACAAATGCTCTCGCAGCTCGGTGTATCCTCCTTTGAAATTCGGCAGGAAAAGGATTTGAACAATTCGTTGGACGGATTGATTATACCGGGCGGCGAAAGTACGGTGCAGGGAAAGCTGCTGCACGAATTGCAGTTGTTTGACCGCATCAAAGCATTGATTGAAAACGGGTTGCCGGTGTTCGGCACCTGTGCCGGACTGCTGCTGCTGGCAAAGAATATTGAAAACGGCGAAAAGACGCATTTGGCGACCATGGACATCACCGCCGTGCGCAACGCCTACGGGCGCCAGCTTGGCAGTTTTTATACCGAGGAGGATTTCGCAGGCATTGGGAAAGTGCCCATGACCTTTATCCGCGCGCCGTACATCGCAGCGGTGCAGGAGGACACGGAAATCCTTGCCCGCACGGGCGGACATATCGTTGCGGCGCGCCAGAAAAACCAGCTGGTGACGGCGTTTCATCCGGAGCTGCTGCAAGATACGTCTATCCATCAATATTTTATTGGCATGGTAAAGGCCGCCCGGGCTTGACGTGTGATAAATTTAGATAGAGAGACCGCCTGAACACGGTGGTTGATAAAGAAACCGTTTCCGCAAGGTCACCAAAGCCTTGCGGATTTTTTTCGGCAAAAAACTACATTTATATTTTTAAATAGTTGACAAGAGCCACTATTTGTTGTATAATAAAATAGTGGCTTTTGTCAACTAATTGATTGGGAGGGAATTGTGCCAATGAAGGAACAAACAATATATCGGATACGGGAATTTAACCGGTTTTATATGCCGAAATTGGGCTTGCTCGGCAATGATTATTTGGGCTCTGCGTATTCTCCTACCGAAGCGCGGGTGCTGTTTGAAGTACATGAAAACGACGGGTGTAACGCTGCCTATATTGCGCGCGTCATGAACATAGATAAAAGCTATTTGAGCAGGATTATCAGAGCGCATGAAAAACGCGGCTATTTGCTGAGAACGGTATCACAAACGGATTCCAGGTCGTTTCAACTCCATTTGACTGAAACGGGTATGCAGCGCACGGAAGCGTTTATTCAAAAGTCAAATCAGCAAATCGGAACGATTTTACGGAATTTGAGTAAAGAAAAATGTGCGCGTTTAGTTGAGGCGCTGAACACGATAACCGATATACTGCAAGAATGCAACGCATAACTTTTATAAGGAGTGACTGTTTATGAAAATCGTACCGTATGACAAAAAATACAAGAATACATTTATCGAAATGAACCTGCAATGGATTTCAACCATGTTTGTCATCGAAGAAGAAGATTTAGCCGTCCTAAACAATATTGAGCAAGCGCTGGAAGCCGGCGGACAAATATTTTTTGCAGTGGATGAGCATGACGAAGTGTTGGCCTGCTGTATGATAGCGCCGCTGCCAAACGGAGAATGGGAAATCGAAAAATTTTGCGCCAGAGGAATGTATACCGGCACGGGCGCCGGAAGCGCTTGTCTGAAAGCCTGCATGGATTATGCAAAAGAAAAACAGGTGGAAAAAGTGGTTATTGTTACAAACAGAAAATGCGAACAGGCCATTCATCTATACAAAAAATTCGGATTTGTTGAAGTACCCGTCGACAAAGAAAAATTTCCATATGATAGAGCCGATATTGCGTTTGAACAAATCGTTACATATGCGTAATGTTTCTTTTCCTGCGCCGGAAAGTCAAGTACCACCGGCTAAGCCGGTGGCTTGATTATGCCCTATAAGGGCATGGTGCCTGCGGCGCTACTCGCGCTCTGAAAAAACTGTCAATCGCAAGACTTTCCCAGCGGCCGCCTACCGGCGGCTGCTTTTATTTGCTCCCTCCTTCCGGCTCTCCCGTAAACGGGTCTATATACTCCTTCATCGATATTTGTTCGCTTAGCTTATCCTCTTCCAGTTGGCTTTGTATATATTTTCTTATTGCATTTTTGTTCCGTCCTACTGTATCTACATAATATCCTCTCGACCAAAAGTGCCTATTCCCATATTTATACTTCAAATTTGCAAATCTATCAAATATCATCAAGCTGCTTTTTCCCTTCAATATCCCCATAAATTTTGATACTGATATCTTCGGCGGTATTGAGACCAACATATGTATATGATCTGTACATGCATTTGCTTCTATTATCTCTACCCCATTCCTTTCACATATTGTCCTCAATATCTTTCCTATTTCTATCCTATATTTTCCATATATTATTTGTCTCCTATACTTGGGGGCAAATACTATATGATATTGACATCTCCATTTTGTATGTGTTAAACTATTTATATCTTTTACCACTATACTACCTCCTATTTTATTTTGTCTTGCGATTGCCAGTCGCTTTCATTATATCATAGGAGGTCTTTTTTTGCTCAGAGCTTAACCCCTTTTATCCACCTGCTTAGCAGGTGGTTGTCTATACAAAGCAAAGCAGCCGCCGGAAGGAGTGACCTGTTCCTTCCGGCGGCTGTTGTTTCCTTTTTTTCATCACCCTTAGATTCCATGGACCCGCAAAAGGTCAGCTTCACTGCCCGGCTCAATCATAGTCCACTTCCCAGGAGAGTATAACGCCATCAGAGGCTCTTATTTCAGCGGAATATTCCGTTCTGCCGACGCGGAACTCAATGTCATATTCACGCACGCCTCCTTTCTCTACCTCCAACTTCGTTTCGGTAAAGCGTACTTCGGCTTCCGTCAACCCTGCTTTCTCTAAAGCAATTGCCTTTGCCTGTTCCAATGTAATTTCGCCGTCCTCCGGCTGCAACGCCGTCTCTTTTTTTGTGGACGTGCTGGCTGCATCGCCGCCCGGCGCACTGCCGTTTACTTTGTTGTCGGTCGACGTGCTGTTACCGGATACGATTACATCGGCGTCTGTTACCGTTGTCTTTTCGTCCTTCAATTCGATTCGTTTGTCGTCTTCGTACCAGTAAACGGTTTTGCCCATCAACTCTCCGATGGCACGCACCGGAAGATACGTCGTACCTTCATACAACAACGGATACACCACTTCGCCCTGGACGTTTTTGAACGTTTTCACGTCGCCGTCAACGACAATGGTAAAATCCTGCCGCAGCTCCGCTTGCACCGTTTGAACCAGCGTTGCCGCCGAAGCGCCGATAACAACACCGACCGCACAAATGCCGCATGCCGCCAAACTCATGACCACTTTCCTCTTCATAAGATCACCTCTTTTAATTGAATTTATAGGACACATCTCTTACCGCTCCGCAGGAAACTGCCTTGCGAAATGGTATTCTATGTGTTTTCACCTATAGTATACAATATTTGTATACATTTGTCAATAAAAAAATGCGATTGTAAAAAGCAGTCTAACGTCTCCCGGGGTTATCCGTTAATGCAGCAAACGCCGATTACACTTTAAAGTTATGATATATTACTATTTAAATTTATAAATTTCTATTGATACATCAGCCCAAATATATTATAATTACTACAATAGGTGTTACTATTCAAACACTTTTTATTCCTATATTTTATGCGGTTGCTCAGACCGCTGGACACGCTCGCCCGTCCCTCCTTTGCTCTATTCATTCCCGTTACAACGAACATTGTACAATGGCAAGTGAACCTCTTTCGCAGGTTTTCCTTTGAAGGAATAATACAATAAAACTTGTTGTAAATGAACCTGTTGACGGGTAAAGACAATCGTAAGGAACGACCTTTGTCGTTACAATAAAATATAATAAGGGAGAGAAAGAAAATGAAAAAAGGGTTCTTTATTGGTCTTGTTGCAGCATTATTGCTGTTTGCAGCGGGGTGCGAAACTTCAACGCCAACTACAACATCGGACGATTCTGCACAAGACACACAGAGCACGACACAAACCACAGCTGCTTCAAATACGTCATCGGAAGAAGAAAATGATGAAATTTCAAACAAAGGTATTGTGGATGACAAATACGAAGTCGAAATTCTGTCGTACAGGATCGCCAATGATTACAGCGGCTCACCTTGTATTGTTGTTTCATACAATTTTACAAATAACAGCGATAAAAATGCAGCTATGTTGACATCGATCAGTGCGAATGCATTTCAAAATTCTGTGGAATGTGAAACCGCAGTGATGCCGAGTGATGTGATGGATTCGCAGCCGTCTTTGGCACAAGTGCAGCCGGGAGGTACGGTAACTGTAGAATGTGCCTATGTTTTAAAGGACACCACGAATCCGGTGACGATCCAAGTTGGACCATTATTTAGTTTGGACGGAGCAATAAACGTGCAGACAGAATTTGATATCGCGCAGTAATCGTTACCCGTATTTCCATCAATACCTATTTTGTAAAAACCTTCGCGCTCATCAGTCAACGATTGATAACCGCGTCGTTATACGCCGCTTTGCCTGCTGACGTTATTTTTACGCCTTTGCGGCTGCGGCGTATTTCATTTTTCATTTTAGGTGTTGTCAAAATGACCGCATCATCATAGCAGACGTTGTGAAAAATGCGAATAAAAACAAATAGCACATCATTATCAATCCAGGCAAATCCCATCGTTATGATGGGTTTTGCCTGGACGATTTTTTGGAACCAGGAACTTTTTGGTGCAGCCCCGCCGCATGTCATTTATTCCTTTTCTAAGACCTGCAACAACGCTGCCGCTTCGTCAATGTCTTCTTCTGCAAAGACTGGAAAGCCCGCGTTTCTCAGATACTCCACTGCCAGCCCCTGGCCTTCCTTTTTGGTGTCCGTAAAGGTGCCGTCATAAATATATTTACTGCCGCAGGAGGGACTATCCTGTTTCATGATGGCAAACACCACATGATTTTCCTTGGCAAGCCGGAGCACTTCTTCGGCGCCTTTTGTATATTCCGCCGTGACGTCTTTTCCCGCGCCGGTTTTTACCTGATCGCCCACCCGCTGAGAGTCCGGCCGCGGAATGGGTAATCCGCCGAACACTTCTGGACAGATGGGGACGAGACGTCCCTCTTCTTTCCATTTTAAAAACACCGGATTTTTTTCCGACACATCGCCGCTGTCGTACCGTACAATTCTTCCTCCATAAAGGCATTCGCTCACTAAAATTTTCTTCATTATAGACGCTCCTTACTTTGTTGCTTCTTCCCAATAGGTGGTATCAATACTGTCGTTTATATCAATCGCTTCGCGAATCAGCCCCGCCTGTAATCCCAAATCAATGGTTTGCTGAATGCTTTTTTCGTCCGGATACCCAATTTGTGATGCATCGCTGCCCTCCGGAATAACCAGCTCCAGCACTTTTTCCGTCATCGCTATCTGGTGTTCCAGCGTGCTGCTCTGACCAATTTCATAGACAATCTGTGCCGCCTCCTCCGGATTTTCGTTGGTGTAGTTCCAGCCTTTGATGGTTGCACGGATAAATCTCACCAGCAAATCCTTATGTTCCTCCGCCCAGGAACGTTTTACAAACAAGCAGTCCTCCAAAAGCGCTGCGCCCTCTTTGTTCATATCAAAGACAAACAAATCATCTTCACTGTATCCGTCTTCAAGCAGCAGGAGATATTCATTGTAGCTCATAGCAGACGCAACATCCACTTCATCGGCACGAAACTGATCCATCGTGAAATCCTGCTGTATCCATTCAATATCGGTTTCGGGGTCCAGTCCGTTCAACTGTGCCAATGCGTACAGTTCATACTGTCTGCCCCCAAACCAGTTCGCCACTTTTTTGCCTTTTAAATCCGCAACGGAGCTGATACCGGTTTCCTTTTTGGCTACCAGATACTGCGGGCTGCTGCGGAAGGTCTGGAATACATTAATGAAATCATATCCGCCCTCTTGATAGGTCAGCACGCTGCTGTAGAATGCGACCCCGATTTGCGCAATGTCGTTTTCCACCTGTTCCTCCGCGCTTACATCGCCGCCGGGCAAAATTTCCACTTCAATGCCCTCTTCTTCATAAAATCCTTTTTCGGCAGCCACATAAAGACCGGCAAACTGCGCCTGCGGAATCCACAGGGATTGTACCATTATCTTGTCAAGCTGTTCTGTTTCGCCGTCCTGCGCGGGTGTGTTTGCCGTCTGCTGTGTGCCGCAGCCGCTGAGCGCGCTTCCCAAGAGGGTAATCCCCAGCAGCAGTCCAATTCCTTTTTTTACGTTCATTTTTCCTCACCTTTTCTTTCTCTATTTTTATTTCTTTTTTTGCGAGACATGCCATCTCAGGGCACGCCGCTCCCAAAAGCAAATGATGCCGTAAAGCAATATACTGAACACGGCAACCGCCACAATATATGCCCAGCCGACTTGCTTTTGATTTCCCACCTTTAATGTGTATTTAATCATATAGCCCAATCCCGACGTCTGACTGGCGAAAAACTCGCTGATAATCGTGGCAAGCATTGCCGCGGATACACCGATTTTCAATGCGGCAAACACAGCCGGCAGACTGTTGGGAATTCTGAGTTTTGTTACAATTTCTCGCTTTGACGCGGCATTCGCGTGCATCCATTCCAGTGCGTTCTGCGGCAAATCGTTGAGCCCGCGGTATGCATTGACCGCCATCGCGCCGGACGCGGCAATGGTAATGACCGCCAGCTTTGCCAGAAACGCAGTGGAGAACCAGCGGTTCATCAGCGGCGCAAGCGCAACAACCGGAACGGAGTTCACCATAGTCATCAAAAACAGGCTGCCGTATCCCGCATTCGGAAGCGCCGTCGCCAGCAGCGCCACACAATATCCGACCAGCGCGCCCAATGCCATTCCGCAAATAGCGGGCAGCATGGTGACAGCCGCATGGGGTAGCATTTTTCCAATGTTATCTGCCAATGCCTTTGCAATATCGAGCGGCAGTGGTAGCTGCAACACCTTGATGGAAAACAGCTTGTGAAGCAACTGACTTTGCAACAGCAGGATCAGCACCACGCCCAGCAAAATGGGCAGCACAATTTCTTGTATTCTGCTTTTTCTCATGTCCCCGCCCCCTTCGGCTGCCGTTTCCACGGCACCAAAATATATTCTGCGGCAGATATGATGAAAAAGCTGAACAGTCCCAACAGCGCGGCAATGACAATCGCCGGCCAGAATTGTCCCGTTGTGCCCCCGCCGTACAGGGTCAACACAATCACATAGCCGATACCGTCCTTTGCGCTCAACGTGTCGACCAAAACGGCTGCCGTTACCGCCATCGGCGCCGCGATTTTCAATCCTGTAAACAAGTGCCCGGCAGCGTGCGGAATCAAAAGTTTTTGATAGAGTTGCCGTTTTCCCGCCGCACTCGCACGCATCATCGCCGTCAAATTTTCCTCCGCTGATTTCAACCCGCTGAGCAGATTGACGGAAACCGGGAAAAAGGTAATATACGCTGCAATGACAACACGTGAAACGGCAATATCCTTAAACAATCCGAAAATAATCGGCGCGAGACCGAGTACCGGAATCATTTGTGCTGCCAACAGATAGGGCAGTATCATTTTTTCACACACGCCTGAAAGGCTCATAACCAGCGCCAGCACAATGCCGACCGCCGCGCCGATGACAAATCCGGCGCCCGCATAGGAAACCGTAATACCCGCTTGCCGCAACAGTCCTGCGCCATACTGCACGAAGGCTGCGCCGATTTCCGGCAAGCCGGGCACTTTTTTTGCCGCCAGCGGGTCATGCAGTACATGTTCCAAAAGATATGCCGCCGCTTCCCAAACGATCAGCACTGCAATCAGCCACACCGCCGCGCTCCATACTTTTTTATAAGTTTTCATAATATTTTTCCTCAAATATTTCTCGAATTTGCGACACCGTTTTGAAGTATTCCTCTGTTTTTAAAACGGCGTCTTCCCGCGGCCGCGGCAGCGGAATGTCCACCACCGCCGCCAGCTTTGCCGGATTTGCCGAGAGCACACAGACGCGGTCGGATAAAAAAACCGCCTCCGATATGTTGTGCGTGACAAAAACGATGGTTTTGTTGGTTCTTCGCCAGATTCGCAGCAAGTCGCCGTGCAGCCGTTCCTTTGTAAATTCGTCCAAGGCGGAAAACGGTTCGTCCATGAGCAAAATTTCCGGCTCGGTGACAAGGGCACGCGCAATGCCGACACGCTGCTGCATACCGCCGCTGAGCTGATGCGGATAGCTGTTTTCATACCCCTGCAAATCCACAATTTCCAGTTGTTCCAACGCACGTTTCCGCCGCTCCCGTTTGGGTATTTTTTGCAGCTCCAGCGGCAGTTCAATGTTTTCCAGCACCGTTCTCCACTCCAAAAGTGCCGGCGTCTGAAACACCATGCCGTATTTGTGGGATAGGCGCGCCTGTTTGGCGCTGCTCCCCGCTACCTGCACCGTCCCGGACGTTTGCTGCTGGAGGTCGGCAATGATGCGCAGCAGCGTTGTTTTTCCACAACCGGAAGGCCCAAGGAGGGAAAGAAATTCGCCTTTGCGGATATGTAGCGACAAGTCATCTAAAACCGTTCTCGCGTTGTTTTTGGCGTCCGTGTATACCATATTAATTTTTTCAAGCTCAATTGCATATTCTGCCATCGCTTTCCCCTCCGATACCAAATTATCCTTTTGCTGTTGTTCTGCTGCACATTCGTCCGTTTCTCCAATTGTGCCGCAACAAATAAAACCAATGTTTCACTCTCATGTTATTACTCTCCTTTTTTAGCAAATAAAAATGGAAGCCACTGTTTTCCAAGCGCTTCCAAGTAATTGCAAAATTCGATTCGTCGCGGTTATTGGCAAATCCCTCAAAGAAGGTCCCGTTTTAACGCATACAAAAACCGTATGATGCAATTACCTGCGCTACACATCATACACATACACATGGCGTTATTTGTCAGATTTCTAGTACGCATTTTCGGATCCTCCCTTCAATTTCTTATAAAACCTATATGTTTAATATGTTTTATATAGTACCATAGTTTTCCTGCTTTGTCAATACTTTTTTCAAAAGTTTTTTCAAAAAAAATTCTTTTGTCCCGCTTTTTCTTTGCTTTTTAATTAGGAAGAAAGATGGTACGGTAAATATAATTTTACCAAAGTGGTACAATAGAGGTATCGAAAGGAAGGTGTCATTATGAAAATCATCACAAACGAGTTAATCGGCAAGTACAGGGATTTTTTGCTGGACGAAGAAAAATCGGCAGCGACACTGAAAAAATATATCCGTGATGTACGAGCGTTTGCAGTGTGGCTAAAGGAACGGGAGTTGAGTAAAAGCGTTGTTTTGGCGTATAAGGAATATCTGATCGGGCATTACGCTCCGGCGAGTGTCAACTCCGTTCTTTCCTCTCTCAACAGCTTTTTCAGTTACAACGAATGGTATGCGCTGCGGGTAAAGACGCTAAAAATGCAGAAACAAATTTTTGCATCCAGTGACAAGGAACTGACAAAGACAGAATATGAAAGACTTTTGACTGTTGCCAAAAGCCAAGGAAACGAACGTCTCTATTATCTCATGCAGACGATTTGTGCCAGCGGTATCCGGGTGTCGGAGCTGCGGTATATCACCGTAGATGCGGTCAGAAAAGAAAAAGCGGTCATTCGCTGCAAGTGCAAGCTGCGCACCGTCATTCTCCCAAAGCAGCTATGCCGTATGCTAAACCGTTACGCACAAAAGCGGCACATCAAGTCCGGTCCCGTTTTCGTCACAAAGACAGGAAAGCCGCTGGACCGGTCCAACATCTGGGCGGACATGAAAAAGTTGTGCGCATGTGCCGGCGTCTCTAAAGACAAGGTGTTTCCGCACAACCTCCGCCATCTATTTGCACGTACCTACTATACCCTGCAAAAGGATATTGTCCGCCTGGCGGATATTTTGGGACATTCCAGCGTCAACACCACCAGAATTTACACCATGGAATCCGGCGAGGTACACCGCCGCCAAATCCAGAAACTGGGCTTGCTACGCTGCTGATGGACAAAAAAATACCACATAATCAATATTATGTGGTATACGAATGATTGGTATTATTATAGCACAAGTAAAAAGACTTGTCAACGGTTTACATACATTTGAAATAAAACTGAAATATTTCCGAGAGGACCCATAAACGCATGACAATAAGACCAACCTGTATATCGTTGGTCTTATTGTCATGCACCATTCCCGCAACAACCAATCTCTGCGATATAAAAAGGGAACAGTTTGCGCTTAAAAGTTATTTTACCACCACATAATATTGATTATGTCATAGCCGCTAAGCCACATAATATTGATTATGTTGAATGCGGCATTTTTCATTTACGTTAGCCCTGACAACTTAAACTGCGCGCCGGAATTCCAGCCAAAAAAAGCAATCCTATGAAAGCAGCCCCATAAAAGCAGGAATACTTTGACTTAAAATGACGTAAACTCTTTTCGTAAACGACATTTTCCGCGACGTAAAATCCATCTTTTAGGGGTTGACTTTTAGGATAGAAACTGTTATAGTTAAAATAAGTGGGAGTCTGCCCTTTTAGCTGTTTGAGCTTTGTCCGCGCCGGCTTTTGAGCAGGTTTTACAGCAGTCTCTCATGCACCATTCTAATATGAAATAGGAGGAACAATTCTATGAAACCCAAATTCATTCAGAAGCTCAGTGCAATTCTGACCGCGGGTTGCCTTCTTGTGGCCGCTCTGCCGGTCTTTGCAGCGGCAAGTAACATCGAAGTCGTCTTTACCGATGTTACCGCAACGGACACAACTACGCTTTCCGGCGAAGCTAAAATTATGGTGAGCGTAAAAGGCGCTGGCGGCAACGTTTCCATTGCGCAGACTGCGCTGGCGTTCAGCGGCGACCTGAACTACAAATCCATTCACTTCCTGCAAGGTCAAGATGATCCGGATAACGGCTATACGTTTATTTCACCGAACAGTGCATCGGTCAATTCCGAAAAGAAGCTGATTCCCAGCATCATAGCGGCAAAAACGCCGTTGACCTTTACGGACGATACTACTGATTTATTTGTTTTGACCTTTAGCGGCAGTGCAGGCGATACGGTTACACTGTCGATGACCGATTTTGAGGGCACCTATTGCACGGTGGACGGCACGGACATCAAGCCTTCCGATTCCAGCCAAATCACCGTTGCGGCGAGCAGTGAAGCAAACGAAAGCAAAACGGCAACCGTTCGGCTGACCATGGATCAGGTGACGGACTTTACAACGGGCGGCAACACAAAATATCCGGACAGCGGCGTCACGTTGAAAATCACCAGTGAAACGACAAGCGGCTACACCATTTCCACCGTCCTTGGCGACGCACACCGCGACAACACTACCATTCCCACCTTCACGGTGACGAACGAAGTGCTCGCGAGCGACACCTATACGGTTGAGATTTCAGGTATTGGCTACATAACCTACAGACAAACTGGTGTAACGTTTGATGAAGCGCTGGAAATCACAAATGCGGACTTTATTCCCGGCGATGTATATCCCGACGGCGTGGTGGACAGCACGGACAAGCAGTTGTGCGAATCTGCCATTGAAACCGGCGAATATAACGAGGCGGCAGACTTTAACCGCGACGGCGTTGTCGACCAGTATGATTTAGCAATTTTCGACAACATTCCGGACGATGATGATGACGACGATGTAGTCGAGGGCGCGCCCGCAAAAATGGCAACCCCTGTCGTACGGGGCGGAAGCAATCAAATTACCGTTAGCTGGGCAAAACTTGATGACGACAGTGTGACAGGATATATCATTACCTACGGAACAAGAGTGGACGCTCTTACCTCCAGCAGAGAAATTACAGACCCAGACACGACCAGCGCTACCATTACAGGACTTACGGCGGGTACCACCTACTATGTCCGAATTGCTGCGAAGAATGAAGTCGGCACGGGCACCGCTTCCAATCTTGCCAGCGCCTCAACAACAGCAACCTCGGGCGGCGGCACCGGCGGCGGTAACAGTGGCGGAAACAGTGGTGGCAACAATACCGGCGGCAATACCGGAACCGTGATTAGCGGCGGTAACAATACCGGCGGCACCACAATCGAAAACGAAACCTTTACCGACCTGGGCGGCTATGACTGGGCAAAGGATTCCATTTACACCTTAAAGAACATGGGCATTATTAACGGCGTGACCGAAACGACCTATTCTCCTGCCAGCAATATCAAACGCGGCGACTTCATGCTGATTTTAACCAGAATGCTGACAATCAACGACGCATTTACCGAAAACTTTGCAGACGTTCCGGTGGGCAGCTATTATTATGATGCCATTGGCAGCGCAAAGGTAGCGGGAATCGCACTGGGCAGCGGCGAAAACTTCATGCCGGACAACAGCATTACCAGACAAGACTTGATTACACTGGCATACCGTGCGTTTTTGAACGCCGGATATATCACAGAAGCCACGGACACCACTTCTTTGGATGTGTTTGCGGATAAGGACAGCATTTCCGAATACGCACTCACCTCCATGGCGTCCATGGTGGCAGCTGGTATCATTCAGGGCAACGACGGCAATGTCAATCCGCTTGGCTACGCAACCAGAGCGGAGGTTGCCGTGATGTGCGCAAGACTTGTAGCGCTGATGAACTGATTGGCTGCGTGTGCAAAAAAGCATCGCTTTGACAAAACGGCGGGGGCTTCCCCGCCCGCTTGCCCAGCATAGAAGCCGATCGGTTTCTATGCTGGGCAAGCGGAAACACACCTAACACCTTATACCATTTTAAACAGCAGCGCGGCACGTTCGCCACGCCGCACAGAATATTTTGTTAAGAAAGGAGGTCCATCTCTTGAAGACAAAAATCCCCCCCCCTGTGTACATTTTGCGAGACAGCGGTGTCCCATGAAAAACGTCTGCAACTTGCACACCTCTGTTTTATCACAAACCCTTTGAACGATAGGCATCTTATCGACTTCCGGCTGTGCTGCCGGAATCCGTACCTCTTCCTTCGGCAGCGATGCTAAAATCTGTCGGCATTGCGGGCGAAACCAATGGGTGTAACAATCTTAAGAAAGAAGGGGTACTCATGAAACTAAAAAAACTACTTTGCACCGTGCTTGCGGCAATGATGCTGCTGAGCATGTGCGGCGTATCGTCGCTTGCGGCGGATGAAGACGATACGCAAACCGACACATCCGTAGAAATGTTTGACCCGGCGTCTGACGAGACAGATTTGACGGACGAGGACGACGAAAACGCCACGGTTTCTTACGCTGACGCGCCGATGCTGTTGGCATTGAACGACGCCACGGAAACCGACATTACCTGGGATACGGCGGAAGACCCGACCGGAGAAGATACTGCGGCGGCGCTGCAAGCCGCACTGGTGACCTACCAGACGGTAAACCTGTACATAGGCGAAGGCAACACGCTGGACTACACCGTTCCGCAAGGTCCTGATGGTTATACCTATAAGATGACCATCAATCCCGGCGTGACGCTGAATGTCAAAAGCGGAACGCTGAACTTTGCAGGAGGGAACACTAATCTGAACCGCGTCAACATCTGCGGTACGCTGAATATTGAAAGCGGCGCGGTCGTAACGTACGCAATTGATTTCAATATTTTTACGTCGGATACCGTGACGACGCCCGCAACAGTAAACGTGCAAAGCGGCGGTAAACTGGAGGATATTTCCACCGCAAGCTATGCGCCCACAACTTCACTGAATCCCAACTCGATCTTCAAACCGGGATATCTTACCGTTGAACAGGGCGGAATCGCTGCGTTAAGACAATTGCGCGACTCTACATCGCGCGCCAATACCGAGACTCATCTAACCGTTGCCGGTACGCTGACGCTGCGCGCAAGCGCTACGTTTAAGAATCCGGTTGTCGTCAGCGGCACACTTATCGCATCGGACGATATTACCAACAACATTGGTTTGACCATTGCCGACGGCGGAAAAGTGGAAATTGACGGCGCATTGAAAAACAGCGGTGCTCTGAAGGTAGAGCAAGGCGGCGCTTTGACCATTACCTCGGACTATGGCTATATTGCAAACACATCCACAAGATATTCGGTAGAAAATGCCGGTACGATCACCGCGCCTTACTGGCAAAATGCTGCCAATACAACGGTAGAGAACTATGGCACGATCAACTTGACCGACATAAACTATCAGAATTACTCGCTGATTCAAAACGGCGGACAGTTCACCAATGCCGGAACACTGAGCCTTGCAGGGAATCTATATATCGCAACTGCCGGTGTTGTGGACAGCACGGCGGACGCGCAACTGACTGTGGACGGCACCATCACAAACAACGGCACCATAACCTTCCCGGTTGGTTTTTCAGCAAACGAAGGCTCCGTCAACAAAGGGACCATCTATGTGTTGGGTGAAAATCCCACTTATCCCTTTGGCGATTTTGACGGCGAAGCGACTGTTTCAAATGCAAGCGGCCGTACCGGCTACAGCCTGACAGTGGCGTCCGCGCTGAGCGGCGCGGCGGACGGCGATGTCATCGTGCTGCAAAAGGACTGCACCGCGACCTCCTCCTCCAACGTCAACGGCGCTGCAACACTGGACCTGAACGGCAAAACGCTGACCATGAAGGTTTGCTTTAAAATTGTAGACGGCGGAAGCCTGACCGTAACCGATTCTTCCGCGGACGAAGCGGGCACGGTGCGCGGCTACTTTGCCAACGTGGAAGAATTCTCTTCTTTGACCATTGAAAAAGGAACCTTCACCGGCCTGGAAGACGGTACACTCCCGGATTATAACTTCACAACAGAAGGCTATTACACCGGCAGCGGTCCCTCTCCGGCAAGTACGCTGACCATCAAAGGCGGCGACTTCACCGCGGCAAAGGGATTGGTTTCCTCGCAATACTATGTCAACATCGACATTGCGGACACCGTTATTTTCCGCAACCAAGATACTGAAAACTTTGAACATCTTCCGATTCTGATTAGCAGAAAAAATAACAACGACGTCATTAACATTACCTTTAGCGAAGGCAAAGAGCTTATCCGCACCTACAATGCGCAGACCGGTTTCTATGAATTCACGCAGGCTGCCATCCAAGACGTTGCGGAAGCAGACGGCGTCAAATACAAAACGCTGCAAGAGGCGTTGACCAATGTATCAGAAGGCGGCACAATCCGGCTGCTCCAAGACAGAATTTCTCCGGAATTTGCAGCAGTTCCGCAGGGTAAAACCGTTGTACTGGACGTGAACGGCTGCACAAGAGTGTCACTTGGCTATGGTAATATTTTGGTCGATGACGGCAGCACGCTCACCATTACCGACACGGCAGAGACTCCGGGGCTGCTCCGCGGCTCTATTCGTGTCGGCAGCAACGCCACGCTGATTTTGGACGATGGCGCCAACGTACAAACGATAAACTCTACATCCACTGCCACAAATAATACCGTTACCGTGAAGGACGGCGCAGCTGCAACATGGATCGGTCTCTATTCCGGTACCATCAACGTAGAGGGCGGAACCATTACCAGCAACAGCGACGATGCACTGTATACCCTTTCGTCTGACAGCCGAATCAACATCACCGGCGGTACGATTACAGCAAAACAGTTTGCCGTCAGCGCGGATTACGCGACGGTCAATATTTCGGGCGGTACGTTAAACGGCGGTATTGCTGCGGACAACGCCACCATTACCATTGAAGACGGCACAACGATTCAAACCAAACGCACAGATGGCTATTCACAATACTATATGTTTGATGCAGCCGACTCCACCATTACGATAAACGGCGGTACGTTTACTGCTGAGAAAGACTGCGATATGTTCTATTATTACGTGAGCGGCTTGGATTCAGGCTCTAACATCACGATAAACGGCGGTACATTTACCACGGACGACGCTCCGATGTTGGTCGCGAGCTGCCATACAGTGGTTATCAACGACGGCGAATTCACCACGACCAATGCGGAAATGTTCCGTCTTGACACGGAGTACACCAATAAATCAGCGTCTTTGACCATTCATGACGGTACGTTTACGACGCTTTATCAAAATACCGCCGCAGATGGCGAGACACCGAGCGCCGCGCGGGACAGCATGTTTAGCGCTTACGAGAGAAACAATTCTACGGTTGATTTGACCGTCACCGGCGGCGAATTTACCGTCAGCGACGGACAGACAATTTTCACTACCAAGGAAAGCAATGTCAGCACAAACGGTGAAAAACAACAGAGCATTACAGCTGATATTACCGGCGGTACGTTCCACAATATATTGTGGGATAGTGCAGAGACAGACAAACCCCTGCCCAACTATACCATTACCGGCGGCACGTTCCCGGCGGACGTTAGCGACGATGTGGCGGATAACTTTTATGTGACAGAAAGCGGCGGCACCTACACCGTATCTGCTTCCGCATCGCAGGTTATCAACACGGCAAACGGCACAGGTTATACAGTTGAAATGACCGGTCTGTACAAAAACTTGTTAGACAACGCGCTTCTCATCCCAACCGAGACGGCAACCTATAAGGTGAAACTTTCAGATGCGCCGGCGGCAGATATTGCGGTAATTGACGCTGCTATTGATGCGGATACCGACGCGGCGGAATTTGACACCAGAGAAACCTTTGATTTGTCGGTTGTTAAAATCACAGACGGCAAAGAAGAAAAAGTCGACGGCGTGACCATGCAGCCTGTTACCATCACACTGCACAGAACTGTCGTAGGCGCCGATGTACAGGTATATCACGTAAACGGCGACGGCGTTGTTGAAAAGATTGAAAACGTCACCGTGAGCGGCAGCGACATTTCCTTTACTGCACCGTCCTTCTCAACCTACGACGTACAGTACAACGCAGCAGATGTGACCGATATTGCGGAAGCGGTTGAAGTCGTATTTGAGCCGGTGACGGACAACGAATATGATATTGTCCTCCGTTCCACGGACGGTAACGTCATTAACCGTCTCATGTCTCTGGATCTTACCTTTGCCAATTCCAATACCGACATTGCCTACACCATTACACCGGCAGCAAAAGTGAATTTGATTGATGCCGGTGATGGCAGATATGAATTTAACTTCAAGGGTGTGAGTGCAGCAAGCGCAACCGGCACCTCCATCAACATCGGTTCGGTGACGTTGACGGGCATTGGCGCGGGCACCTTTAGTGTGGATACCACCGCAACCACGAATATTGCAAACACGGCGGAAACTTCGGACAACATTCTGCATGAATACGTGCCCGGCGGCAGCACCGGCAAAGGTGAACTGATTCTGGACAGCGCTTCTTTCGATTATGAGCTGACACTGGCAACCAAAAACCTGACGGTGAACGTAACGTTCCCGAACAACATCTCGGACAACGTGGCGGCGTATCAGGATATGAAAGCGACGATTTCCGGCGGCGATTTGGAAGAAGACATTGTGGTGAACTTCGGTTCTGATGAAGCGGTTACGCTCTCAGAAAATGCGTACCGGTTCACACAGCCGCTGACACTGAACACCACCTACACTGTGACGATTTCCGGTGCGGGCTATCGTACCGCACGCTACAGCGTGAACATGACAGAGGACAAATCACTGACCTTCTGGAACAACGTCATGGACGAAGCCCAGGTCATCGAAGCCGGCAAAACCACCGGCGCAGTGACGACCAACTTCCTGGCAGGTGACATTGTGGCAGACAACAACATCAACATCTATGACCTGTCCGCGGTGGTTTCTTACTTTGGCACCATCAACGACACCGCATTTGCATCGGATTATGCAAAATATGACCTGAACCGTGACGGCGTGATTGACTCCAAAGACGTAGCACTGGTCCTGGTTTCCTGGGGAAATTAATGTAGGTTGCAAAAGGGGGACTTGTTCCGTCTTGCCTTACGGCGGAACCTACGGAACCCCGAATGCAAACCCATTGAATTTAGGTTGACGAAACAGGAGCGGCGGAGCGTTTCTCCGCCCTCTTGCCCAGCCTAGAAGCCACCGTTTCTGTGCTGGGCAAGAGGAAATCCCCTCAAAAAAAAAAAAAAAAAAACGTTACCCGTTTTCCATGACGGTGCGGCAGGAAACATGTAATGCGGACTGCCGGACAGGAATAAGGCAAATGCGAGGAAACCCCGCATTCACTAATAGATATGATAGACGCATAGCGTCCAATCACAGAGGAAGTTCCTTGTCGGCAGACGACGCGGAACCACCCCTGTGCGCAGGGGCGAAACTGCTCCGCGGTAATGACACCAGGAAGGGAGGAACTACGCATGATGACAAAAAAAGGAGTCTTGCGCTCCGCTAAAGGCACCCAAAAAGAGTTAGTTATAACTAACTCGGGGGGGGTACAGTTTTAGCTGTTTTTCGGCATATCGCCGAAACCCTACCGGATTTCTTTTATCTGTTGTGCTGCTGGAATAAAAATCTGCAAATTTATGCACGGGCGCCGGATATTACCCCCACCCGGGCAATTACGAGATAAATCAAGAACATGTAATGAAAAATGAACAGATTTTTAGAAAGAAGGGAATCCACATGAGTACAAAGAAATTTATAGCCTTTTTGCTGGCAATTAGTATGTTCGCATGTATCACAGGCATCACGGCATTGGCAAACGGAACAACCGATGTATGGGACGGCACAGTGGACACCGACTGGTATACCACTGCAGAAGCGGGAACAACCTCCTTTACACTCTCCACAGCGGCAGAGCTTGCCGGACTGGCTGCCATTGTCAATGGCACGGCGTCGGCTACAGACACATTCCAAGGAAAAACCATTACGCTTGCGTCTAATCTTGACCTGAACAATCTGTCGTGGACGCCGATTGGAAAAAGCGGCAACCCATTTTCCGGTACGTTTGACGGCGGCAACTTCACAATCAAAAATCTTTACATCAATATGCCGTCTACAAGCGACGTAGGTTTATTCGGATTTACCACAGCCGGAACCGTAAAGAATTTTACCATTGACACTGTCAATATCACAGGATATTTGGATGTGGGCGCAGTTGCGGGTACACCCTATACGGCAACGTACACCGATATTTCTGTGACCGGATTGATTCAAGTCACCGGTTTTGCCTATGTCGGCGGCGCATTTGGCAAAAATGTTTATCACAGCATTACCAATATCGACGTTACGGGTGATGCCGGGAGTCTGGTAACGGCCAACAGCAGCTATTACCGTACCTATATCGGCGGTCTTGTGGGATTCATGGGAGAAGGAAATATCACAATCGCAGACTGTGACGTGAAAATTGATGTGAAAGGCTCGACATGTGATATAGGCGGTATCACCGGTATATTGCATTATGGAAACAAAATGGTAAACTGCACCTTTGAAGGCAGTCTGACTTTGACAGATGCGTCCGCCCAAGAAGCGGGTGAAATAGGCGGTCTTGCAGGAACTGTTTTGACGAACGCCGCACATACAACCTCCATTGAAAGCAGCAACGCAACGGTTACATCGGCAAGTGTTACGCAAAATGGTGCAACTGTCGATATGACTGAGTCTATATCTGCCTGCGGCACGTTTTACAGCGAGGAAGACAAAACAAACGGCGTATGCACCATCGAAGCTGCTGTGAACGGAAACACGGAAACTTTCAGCAATGTTGTGGCAAGAATAGGGGACAAAGAATATACAACCCTTGCAACGGCACTTGCGGCAGCAAAAACGGGCGACATCGTGGAAGTTCTTCAAGCGGGCACCTACCCAGACGATATTGTCATTGACAAGGCAATTACCTTGCAGGGCGCGGAAGATGTTATTTTCTCCGGTACCATCAAATTGACAGAAGCCGCTGATGGCGCTGTGCTCGACGGCATTAACCTACACTATGAAGGAATGCGGACGGATACGAATATTTATGGCAACATCTGGATTCAGGCCAGCAATGTTACCGTGAAAAACTGCAATTTCTATGCAGCGTATGATACAAGTAGCACCGGAATCGGCAGCGAGTTTGGCATGGTTTGGGTGCCGTGGACACCTGAAAACGTCGTGTTTGACAACTGCACCTTCCAGACCAATACCATGGGAATTTTCCCGGTACAAAAATCCGGCGAAATCAAAAATTGTACGTTTAAACCGCTGGACGAAGGCGATACCAGAAAATCTCTTGCCATCAACAGCACCGAAATGTATGGTGTTTCCATCACCAACAACACCTTTAACGGCGGACGGATTCTGACCAACGCTGCAACGATTACCGGCAACACCTTCCTTGACTTCACCTCCAAGGTCGTGATTTGGAACACCGACCCCATTGACCTTTCCGGCAACTACTGGGGCAGCGAAAACCCCGATTTTGATACGTTAATTGGAACAGACGGTACGTTATATATTACTTCTTATTACACCTCTGTGGCAGACGACGGAACACTGGAAAGTCTGGTATATATAGTAGATTCTTTGGAAGACGTCTCCAAACAAGTGACGCTGGAGCAAGTGGAAGGCACCAACCAGATTAACGTATATCTGGAAGGAATCACCGAAGAAGATACGCTTGCGAAAATTGAAAATCTGGTTGCAGTTGATTTGAATTTTGCCATCACCGGCACATTCGCTATCACCAGCTTTGTACCTGCTAACAGCGAATGGACTTATGAAATAACGGATACGGGCAGTTACCTGATCCATGAAAAAGGGATGAAAGACGGCGCCGCCGACCTGGACGGACAAAAAATTCTGCTCGGTACGCTGACACTGGAAGGATACGGCGACGGAACCATTACCGCAGCGGCTGACGGTGACGCCGTGCAGCAGAGAAGCAAGGACGGTCAAAATCTTGTCATCAGCAGCGTCGCTGAATCAGACACATTAGCGTTTACTATTACTGTTCCAACAAACACGCTGACGGTGAACGTGACGTTCCCGAACAACATCACGGACAACGCGGCGGCGTATCAGGATATGAAAGCGACGATTTCCGGCGGCGATTT
>CBCTHD010000002.1:0-22848 GCA_965146615.1 uncultured Clostridia bacterium | reverse complement strand
GCGCCGCAGTCACATCGTCCTTGGGAAAGGGGGTGTCGTGGTTTTTAATGATGTTCACCAGCGTTTCCAGCGCACTGCGGATGTCGCTTATTGCGCCGGAAATGTCGTCCAGCCCGTCGGATATATCGTCCTTCGCGGCGTTTAGTTCACGTTCTCCCTGAATGACCACCGCGCGTTGGAGCAAATCCATGCCGTTTTTGATTTTTTGCAGTCCGGGCTTCATGCGCACGATCGCTTTATCCATCGCCTCAATGGTAAGCTGCATTTCCGCCATCGCGTCGCTGCCGTAATCAAAAATGCCGGAGGAATCACGGATCAGACTTTCCGTCTGGTCTATGGCGTCTGCGAGCACGTCGAGAATGTCGTCAAACTCCTGCATAATGGGGTCTGCCTGCTCCAGCGCGTCCGCAATGTTGACGCTGACACGGTCAATCTCCTCAATGTTGTCGTCAATCCAGTATGTGGTTTGATCCGCAATCTCCTTGGCGCTGTCCTTGGCAGCGCCGGCGTAGTCGGAGATGTTGTCAATGCGGGAAGAAATGGCGGAAATGTTGTCGTCCGTCCGGTCCAGCGCGCTGTTCACGATGTCGTCCAGACGGGACAGTTCATCTTCCAGCTGACTCAGTTTGTCGCTGGAAAATTTTAAAATAAGGTCGGGCGCCATTTGCCCTGCGATACCGCCCACATCCTTGCGCCCGTAGACAGTGCCGTAGTTTTTCGCGTTTTCCATATACCCTGCGGAGCGGCCCACAACACCCCCGACATTGTAGCCAACGTGGGGATAGCCAATGGTGCCATTGTTGGTGCAGGTTTGTATAAAACCTTCGGAATAGCCTGCCACGCCGCCGGTATCGGTGGTGGTATTTACGTTTTCCGTACTGTTGAGGTGCTCTAAATCCAACTGCAAATCGTCCAGGCTGAGTTGCACGTCGTAGTTGGTGGTATTCACTTCGCTGTCGTTCACACAGCCGGAGAGCGTCCCGCGATTGGCGCCGGCAATGCCGCCGGTATAATGCTCGCCGCGAATGCTGCCGCCGGCGGTACAGTTAAAAATCGTGCCGTCCGATTCGTTCATGCCGGCAACGCCGCCCACATAGCTTTTGCCGCTTACCGTGCCGGTAAAGGAGCAATAGGCCAGCGTCCCATGGTTCACACCGGCAATGCCGCCGGTATAGCTCTGCGTGCCGGCCGGCGTTACCGACCCGGAAACGTTCAGGTCCTGTACCGACCCATAGCGCTGCACATAACGGAACAAGCCCTGATTGGAACCAGAATCCGTCAGAGACAAACCGCTGATGGTGTGTCCGTTTCCGAGAAACGTCCCGCCAAAGGTGGGAATGGAGGTAAAGCCGCTGCCCTCCAGGTTAAGATCCGCCGTGAGGGAGACCGTTTTGCCCTGCGACCAGGTATCCAGTGCACAGTTGCGGGCAAATTTTTTCAAATCGTCCACGGTAGAAATCACCACCGACGCCCCGTCCTGCGCGGCAGAAGGGGAGAGAGAAGCAAGCGGCAGAATACACAGCAGCGCTGCGAGCAGCAAAGCGCCCTGCCGCCATACCTGTTTATTGCCCATCTTTGTCCACCTCCTCTGCACGTTTTATGTTATCAATATCCACACTGGCAGAAATGTCGCCATGCAGGATACCGTGTACGTCCGCATCGATTCGGCCGGATATTTGCCCGCGGACACGTCCGTTCAAATAAATTCTGCCGCTGGACAGGCGCACGGGCTGCGGCGTCTTCATCTGGAACGAAGTCTTTTCGATAATAGCATCACCCAGCAGCATAATGCCGGGGAGAACCGTCATAACCAGAATCATGGAAATGATGGTGCCGCGTCCCAGGCATTGCCCGATGGCGTAAATGGTCGGCTCCGTGGTGATTTTGCTGATGAGTATTCCCGCAGACGCCAAAATACCGCCCGATGTGATAATGGTTGCAAAGGATTGATTCAGCGTTTCCACCATCGCCTCCCGGCGCGGCATTACCTTTTTCAGTTCCAAATAACGGTTGGAAATCACAATCGCATAGTCAATGTTCGCGCCCATCTGAATGGAGCTGATGACAAGATACCCCATAAAATGTACATACATGTTCTGTAAATAGGGGAAGGAAAAATTGATCCAGATGGCGCCCTGAATCACCAGCACCAGCAAGATCGGCAGTCCCACCGATTTGAAGGTAAACAACAGCACCACGATAACGAACAGAATCGACAAAACGCTGATAATGATGTTATCGCGCGAAAAGGAGGAGGAAAGGTCATAGGCGTTGGTGGAGTTGCCGGCAAGCAGCACGCCGTCCTCGTAGTACTGTGCGGCAAGATCGTGCACCTTGTCCAGAAATGCGTAGGTTTCTTCGCCTTCCTCCGGCAGCTTCAAATTCACCAGCAGCCGGGAATAATGCTCGCCCTGTAACTGCTTTTTGGCGTCGGTCAGCTGACTGTACAGGTCGTCAATATCCTGAGAGGTCTCGTCGTCCAGTTCAACATATCCGTCCTGCTTCATGTCGTAGAGAAACAAAAACATGTCAATCAACGGCACGCGGTAATTGTCAATGCCGCCGACAATTTTTCCGTAGTTTTCTTCTTCCACTGCGTAAGCGGTGTAGAGCAACCTGCCGATTTCCACATCCTGATCCAGCAGCTCGGAGAACTGCCGCGGCGTCAGCTTATCGGTCAGCATGTAGTCGTCCATAGCCTCCGTGTTCGCAAGTCCCATCGCATAGTCCACTTCTTCACATGCCTCCAAATCCGCCAGCAGCTGTCCCTCCTTTTCATAGTCGCCGGTGGGCACCATGACGACCAGCGAATTGGTGGCGCCAAAGTTTTTTTCCACCATTTCATTGGCAATCTGCGCGTCGCTTTTCTTTTCCGTTTCCAGCATACTGTCGCCGTAGGCATAGGGACACTGGTTGGAAAAAATACAGCCCAGAATGATCAGCGGCACGAACAGCGGCACGATAACGACTTTCAGCTTGGTGACGATTTTGCCCCACGGCGAGATGTTCGGCACAAAATTTCTGTGGTGCGTCTTGTCAATCCACTTGCTGAACAACATCAGCAGCCCGGGCATCAGCGTAAACACCGAAAGCAGGCTGAGAAAAATCGCTTTAATGAGCACGAGACCTAAATCCGCCCCAATTTTGAATTGCATAAACATCATGGCGAGCAGACCGGAAATGGTGGTCAGCGAACTGGAAGAAATCTCCGGAATCGCCTTGCTGAGTGCCGTAATACAAGCCTCCCGCGGCTGTTGCGTCTCCCGCTCTTCGCTGAAACGGTGGCACAAAATAATTGCATAGTCAATTGCCAGCGCGAGCTGGAGGACAATCGCGACGGAGTTGGTAATAAAAGAAATTTCACCAAACAGGAAATTGGTTCCCATGTTCAAAATCGCCGCCGCGCCAAAGGTAATCAGCAGCACCGGAATTTCCGCATAGGTTCTGGATGTAAACAGCAGTACCAAAACGATAATGATGACGGCAACCAGAAAAATAGTTTGCATTTCCTTTGCCAGCGTTTCCGACTGCGTGTCGCCCACCTCTCCGCTGATATATAAATCGTACGCCGCAAACTGCTCCTTTAGTTGGTCCAGCGCCGTGGTGCAAATTTCGTCGTCCGACTCGCCGGCAAACGTGATGTCAAACATGGCGGAAGAGTTGGTGTAGTGGTCGGCGGTATCGTCAAATGTGACGCCGGAAATACCGTCAATCGCTTCAATTTTCTCCACAAGCGCCTCCGCCTGCGGGTATGTAATGTTGGCAATCATCATGCGCACCGAGGCATAGGTAATGAATTCGTCCTCCATCACCGTCAACCCCTGCCGGGTTTCCGTATCCTCCGGCAGATAGGCGGTAATGTCATTGTTGACGTCCACCCATCCTTGGGAAAAAACGCTAAAAACAGCGCCAATGATAAAGATTAAAAAAAACAGATTACGTTTGTCTACAATGAACGTTGCCAGTTTTTCAAAAAAACCAGGCTTTGCCTTGCTGTCATCCATCGGCACGACCTCCTTTGACGATGGGGGAAGCTGTACCGCAGACAGAGAAGATGTTGCGTGGCTCCCGAATGGTAAGGTCAATGCGGGAATCGTCTAAAACGCCTTCGGCGGTAAAGTCCACTGTCCGCATCCGTGTGACGATTCGACCGTTCAATCGGCACGTTCCCTCCCCGGTCAGTTCGCCGGAGACGGTCTCCTTTTTTTGCAAAATATCTAAAGTGCCACGAATGGCTGTTCCTTCCACCTGCAACCGCAGGGTTCCACGCTTTGGTCCAAGCTGCGTCTGCATCACGACGTTGTAACTGTATTTCGGCATGCTACCCACCTCTTTTCTGCCTTTGCGCCCACACAAACCGGTATGCGGGAAACAGGCATTCATTTCTCGTTTCCATTATACTGTGTTTGCAGCGGAGATACAACGGTCAATTTTTCCCAGATGGGTAAAACCGGACAAATGACTGGATTTGTGAGGAAAATAAAAATTTTTTTGAAAGTGGTTGCAAAATATACCGGACAGGTGTATAATAACCAAAAGGAGACTGATGCAACATGAAACATGAAGAAATTACCATGCAAACGAAAAAAGCATTCGCCGCGTCTCTGAAAAAGCTGATGGAAAAAAAGCCTTTGTCCAAGATTACGGTGAGCGAAATCGCCCAGGACTGCGATGTGAACCGTAAGACGTTTTACTATCACTTTGAGGACATTTATGACCTGCTTCAATGGATGTTGGAACAGGAAGCCGTTGAAGTGGTGAAACAGTTTGATTTGATGGTGGATTACGAAGAAGCCATTACTTTTGTGCTGGACTATGTGGGCGAAAACCGGCACATTTTAAACTGCGCCTATGATTCCATGGGACGGGATAAACTAAAAGACTTTTTCTTTCGAGATTTTATTGATATTATGCGTTCGCTGCTGGGCAGCGTAGAACAGCAGTATGGATGCAAAACAGATTCGGCATATAAGGATTTCCTCTGTGCGTTTTACACAGAGGCACTGGTGGGCATGATGATTGAATGGCTGCAAAAGAAGCCGGAGACGGACCGGAACAAACTGATGACCTATCTCGTCCAGACCTTCCGCAATTCCTTGCCGCATTTGCTTGCCCCGGAGGGAAAAGAAGAAGGGGAAGCAGGTGTAAATCGATTTGCCTGATGAGCCAGCGCTGCCACGGCTTTTGCTACAGGCGGACCGAGGAAGAAACCGTATGGCATTGGGAGGTGAAAGACATGAGAAAACGAATCTATGAAGTAATCGAATCGTCAAACGGTCATGATTGTATTAGTACGGTCTATGACTTTTTTATGATGGCGACGATTCTCATCAGTATTATTCCTTTGGCATTCAAAGAAACCAATATTCTATTTCAGGTGTTTGACCACAGTACCGTTGCCGTCTTTATTCTTGATTATTTGTTGCGACTTTTGACAGCAGATTATAAGTTAAAGGGTAAAAAGGGATGGGCATTTGTATTGTATCCCTTTACGCCAATGGCGCTAATTGATTTGCTGTCCATCTTGCCGTCCTTGACGATACTGAGCGGGGGGTTCAAATTACTGCGATTGATTCGGCTCATTCGAACTTTCCGGGTTTTGCGGGCATTCAAATTTCTGCGTTATTCAAAAAGCGTGCGCATCATCGTAGACGTGTTCAAAAAGCAAAAAAACGTATTGATAACGGTTGCAGCTTTGGCGGCGGCATATATTCTGATTTCGGCATTGGTTATCTTCAACGTGGAGCCGGAGTCCTTTGGAAGTTTTTTTGATGCAATTTATTGGGCTACCGTCTCTTTAACAACCGTTGGCTATGGCGACATCTATCCGGTTACGACAATCGGAAGAATTGTGACAATGCTTTCATCTATTTTTGGAATCGCTGTCATTGCACTTCCCTCCGGCGTCATAACAGCGGGATATTTAAGTGAAATAGAAAAGAACGAGAGCAAATGAGAGCGCCGTGGTTAAAAGATGTCTACCGCTGGAAAAAAATACCCACCGAGGATGGATTCCTTCGGTGGGTATTTTGATGAGTGTCTATCTTTAAAAGTCCAATTCCTGCGCGTCGCCTTCTGCGAGCGCATATTTTGCTTCTTTTTTTATGCGGCGGTTGCGCCGTTTTTCTTCCACATAGCTGTAAACGGTCGGAATGAACACCAGCGTGAGCAGTGTGGAAACGGTTAGCCCGCCCATCAGCGTCCAGGCGAGTGGCTTCATCATTTCTGCACCTTGGCTATGTGACAAAATGGAAGGTAAATATCCTAAAACAGAGGTCAGCGTCGTCATCAAAATCGGACGCAGACGGCTTTTCCCGGCTTCTACAATCAATTCTTTCAGGCTGCCGTCATACGTTTCTTTGTTCTGGTTGATATAGTCGGTCAACACGATAGCGTTGTTGACAACAGTACCAACCAGCATAATCACACCGATCAGTGCGGTGACATTGAGTGTATTGCGGCTGAGGAACAGCACCAGGAATACACCAATCAGTGCAAGCGGAATGGAGAACATAAAAATCAGCGGTTGAATCAGCGATTCAAACTGCGCCGCCATCACCATGTAAATCAGCAGAACTGCCAGCGCCAACGCCATAAACAGACCGCTAAACGCCTCCGTCATCTGTTCATACTCACCGCCGATGGATACCGAATAGCCGTCCGGCAGGTTGAGTGCGTTAATGGCTCTTTGAATATCCTGCGACGCCTCCGACAGGCTGCGGTCGTATAGGGACGCGGACACCGTAACGACCTTCTTCTGGTTTTCCCGCGTCAGGCTGAGCGGTCCGCCCGCCTGCTCAATATCCGCAATGTCGCCGATGGTAATCACGCTGCCCGTCGGCGTGACCAGCTTGATGTTTTTCAAGTCGTCCAGCGTCTGCGTGGCGTCATCCGGAAATTTAACGCGAATGTCATATTCCGTCCCGTCCTCGGTGTACTGTCCCGCCACTTGTCCGTCAAGGGCAGTGCTGATAGCGGACGCTGCTGTGGCGTTGGTTAAGCCGTATTGTGCGACTTTTTGCCGGTTCAAGTACAGTTGCACCTCCGGCGTGGTGTCCGAAGCGCTGCTCTGCGCATCACGGATACCATCTATGCTTTGCATTTCCAACACAATTTGGTCCGCAATGCTGGTCGCGGTGTCATAGTCGTCCCCCTGCACCTTCACGGAAATGTCACTGCCGCTTGTACTAAATGACATGGAACTGGCCGACATGGTGATGTCTGCGCCCGCCACCTGGTCGGACACTACGCCGCGCAGCCCTTCCATCAGATCTTCGGTTTTTGCACCGTCCTCCACTGTCACTGTGATGCTGCCGCTGTCGCCGGACAGAGAGGAGAACACGTCCGTTACGCCGTCATATGCCTGGGCGATTTCCTCCACCTGTTTCACCGTGCGGTCCGTTTCCGTCAGCGAGGAACCTGTTGGCATTTCTACGTTGACCGTGAATTGTCCGGAGTCCATGGAAGGCATAAACTCCATGCCGATAAAGGGCACCAGACACAGGCTGCCCGCAAACACCAAAACAACATAAAGCGCAAAGCGCTTGCGGTGCGTCAGTGCCCAGCGGAGCAACCATTCATAGGCGGTGTAGAGCTTTTCCAAACCACGGTTAAAGGGTTTAAAAACCTTTTCCTGCCGCGACGTCGTCAGAGATTTGCCGCGCAGCAGCTTGGACGCCAGCATCGGTACCAGCATCAGCGTTACTGCCAAGGAACACAGCTGCGAGAAGGATATGGTCAGTGCCATTTCGCGGAAAATGATGGAGGTCAGACCTTCCGCAAACGCCACCGGTAGAAAGACGACTACTGTAGTCAGTGTGGAAGCAATGACGGCGCCCGTGACGCTCTTAGCGCCCTGAATCGCCGCTTCACGCGCACTTTTGCCGCTGGATCGGCACTTGAATATATTTTCCAGCACGACGATGGAGTTATCCACAAGCATACCGACGCCAAGCGCGAGACCGCCGAGCGACAGGAGATTGAGCGTAATGCCCATGAAATACATCGCCGCAAAGGTTGCAATAATGGAGGTCGGAATGGATACCGCCAGCACAAGTGTGGTTTTAATGTTCTGCAAAAAGAGGAACAGGATAACCACGGCAAGCAGCCCGCCGATAATGGCATTTTGCGCGACAGTTTGAATCATTTGCTCCACGGTTTCACCCTGGTCGAAAATCATTTCGATGTTGACGGTGGAATTTTCCGCCAACACTTCTTCCAGCGCCGCATTTACCTTCTGCATGACCTGGACGGTGTTTGCGCCGGATTGCTTTTGAATGCTTACGGAAATACATTCCTCGCCCTGTAGGCGGCTAATGCTTTCTTGTTCCTTGTAAGTATCCTGCACGTCTGCTAAATCGCGCAGAAAAATGGTCTGTCCGCTGGGCAAAATGAGGGGCAGCGTCTCAATGTCTCCCAGCCCCGTGAATTCTCCGATAGTACGTACATTCATCGTTTTGCCGCCGGAGTTGACGTCGCCGCCGGGCAGGTTTTTGTTGTCACCGCTGATGGCTTGTGTGACACTGGACAGCGACAGATTATAACCCAATAGCTTAGCTGGATCTACATTTACTTGAATTTCCCGCTCCAGACCGCCGCTGACTGTGACGGAACCCACGCCGGACAGTCCTTCCAGTGCGGACACCACCTCGTCGTCCGTGAACGATTTGATTTTTTGCAAATCTGCGCCCTCCATGGAGATACTAAAGGTGGCAATCGGAATCATGCTGGGATCCATTTTCACAATAATGGGGTCGTTCGCATCGGAAGGAAGCGCCCCCTTAATTAAATCAATTTTTTCTCGCGTCTCCATGGCGCACACATCCATGTCCGCGTCATAGTCAAACTGTGCGAGCACCATGCTGGTCCCTTGACTGGAGGTGGAACTAATGGTGTCAATGCCGCTCACCTGGGACACGGCGGATTCAATCGGTTTGGTTACCATTTCTTCGATTTCGCTGGGGGATACCCCGCTATAAGTCGTCTGAACGGCAATAATGGGCATGGTCATGTTGGGATAGAGGTCAATGGGCAGCATTGTAAGTGAATACAACCCAAGGACAACAATCATCAGGACTACCATACTCATCGCAACAGGCCGTTTGACGGAGGTTTCTGAAATAGACATAATCTTATATTCTCCTCTTCTCTATAAATTTTAGATAGCCTGCTTGCCGTTTATTGGTTGGTTGTATCTTCGATGATTTTAAATTTACTGTTTTCGTCCACAAAATCTTTACCGCGAACCACAACAGTTTCCCCGTCCGACAGACCGGAAATGACTTCAATGCGGTCGTCCTGGTCCATGCCGGTCGTGATTTCCCGACGCTCCAAGACGTCGCCGTTTACCACAAACACTACGTTCTTGCCATCTTCCTCCAAAATGGCGTCGGTGGGAATGGTCAGTGCATCGTCGGTAATGCTTGAAATGAGACGGATGTCCGCGAACATACCGGCCTTGAACAGACCTTCCGTATTGTCCATGTTGATTTTGACGGTAAACATACCCGTTGCGTCGGCAGCGGGACTGATTTCCGAAACAGCGGCGTCAAAATCTTCAATTTCCGCGGAGGAAACGGACACCTTCGCCGGCATACCGACGGTAACGGTGTTGATGTTTTTTTCCGCCACTTTGATTTCCACCTGCACGCTGGTGGGGTCTACGATTTGTACGCGCGTGGAGGTCGGGCTTGCCATGTCTCCGGTATGCAGCGACAGTTCTGAAACCTGTCCGCGAATCGGTGCACGTACCGTCGCATTATTGAGAGATTCTTGCGCCAGTGCCAGCGCTGCACGTGCATTTTCTACCGATGCTGCCGCGCTGTCGCGGTTCGACGGATTGACGACTCCGACAGTCAAATTGTAGCTTTCCTCGGCAGACGCCACCGTTAGTTTGGCATTTTCCAGCCGGCTCTTTGCGCTTACCAACTCGGAGTTGTTGTTTTGACTCCACACTGCGTCATTATACTGCTGCTGCGCCAAATCCAACTGGGCTTTCGCAGTATCCAGCGCCTGCCGCGCGCTGGTGGAGGCACTGTCATACTGTGCCTGTGCGTTTTTCACGGCGTCCTGCGCCTGGTCCACCGCCTGTTTGGTTGCACCGCCCTGTTCATAGAGTTTTTGTGTTTGCGCTAAGGTGGTTTGTGCGGATTCCAGTGCTACTTGTGCGGCAGTAATAATGGTGTTGTTGTTGTTGTTTTCCACCGCAATATCATACGCCGACTGTGCCTGATCCAGGCTAATTTTGGCACTTTGGACGTTGGACTGCGTTTCAGCGCGGGAAACCGCCATGTCATAAGACGTCTGTGCATCGGATAACTCCTGCCGCGCCTGCGCTAATGCCTGCCGCGCCTGCGTTTCACTCTGCTGTGCCGACGCGCCTACGGTTGCGCTGTAAGCGGCCTGCGCCGTTTCCAGATTTGCCTGCGCCTGGCGCACCTGCAACCGCAGGTCGGTATCCTCAATGGTAAACAGTACATCACCAGCGTTCACCTGCTGTCCCAGCGAAATGTTCACACCGGTAATGCGTCCGCTGACCTTGGGGGTGACAGCAACATCTGCCGCAGCGCTGATGGTACCGGTGTAGGTAATGGATGAACTGACGCTGCCCGTTTGCACGGTAGCAACCGTAATGCTGGTCGCGGTTTCTTCCTCCTTGTTATCGCCGCACCCCGCGAGACTGAGCAGCATCAATGCTGTGCTGAATAGTGCAATCATTTTTATTTTTTTCACGTTACTTTCCTCCATATTTTGATAGGGCGCGATCTGCGCCCAAAGTATCTCCCGAAAAAGGGGGTAAACCGCCGAACAATGCTGACCGGCGCGCTGTGGACTAACCCATCACGCTGCCGACCGTGTAGGAAAAGACGTATTGTTCCGCCCCCATAATCACGGCATACTGCGCGTCAAAGCAATCCAGCTCCGCACTCTGTGCCGCACTCCAGGCGTCCTCCACGTCAAGCGGCGTAGCAAGCCCCAGTTCATATTGTGTTTTACTGATTTCATATGCCTGTTTTTTCAAATCGCGCGTTTCCTGCGCCAGAGCGTAGGTGTCATAGGCGCCTTTCATCGTATCGTAAGCCTTATGTACATTAATGCGCGCGGCTTCCATCGCCGCGTCATAGGCGTGCGCGCTGGATTCCGCCCCCGCTTTTGCTTCCATATATTTATAGGTGCGCGGGGTGTACCACAGTTTTACCACTTCAAAGTTCTTTTCATCCGCGACAAGCTGCTGCTGTGCGCGGAGAATATCCATGCTGTTTTGCAGCGCCAGCGTCTCCGCATCATCCACGGAAGTCTCCGGCATGTCGGGCGTTTGCAGCGTACCCGTCACGGTCAGGTTGTTGTGTACCGGAATACCGACGGCGTTTTTTAGCTGCATCAGGGCAATATCCACATTGCGCTGCGCCGCCTCCAGGTCTGTTTGCGCTTTTTTGGCAGAAAGCTGGGAACTTTGCAAATCCATTTTGGTAATCAGCCCGTTATCATACCGGGTCTGGTTCTGTGCCACGCGTTCCAGCGTGGCGTTGAGAGAATCTGTCAAAAGCGCCGCGCGCTCCTGGGCGGAAAGATAGCTGTAAAATGCGCTCTTCACACCGAGCTTGACGGACTCCGTCACTTGCTCCAGCGTTTTTTCCGCAATGACCTGTCCGGTCTGTGCCTGCGTGAGGTAAAGCCCTTTTTTGACTGTAAAAATATCATAGCTGTAAGAGGTTACGCTCTGATATTGGTGATACAGGCTGTCCGCCTCTTCCACGGCGACATTACATTTCTCCAGCGCCGCGCGTGCGGAGAGCACCTGCGGGTGATTTTCCGCCGCATAGGCAATCGCACTTTCCAACGTTAAGGTTTCCGGTGGCGCTGCGGGCGCTTCCGTTTCCGTGTCCTCGGCGCTTGCCCACACAGAGGTAAACAGCAGCAGCGCCATACAAAGACTGAGTATGCGTTTCATGGTATCATCCTTTCTTAATAGGCGGCTACGGTCTGTGCACCCCGCCGCTGCCGCCGGTGTTGTTTGATTCATATTTTAAATAAAGCACAAGCGAGTAAATAATGGGCGCGACAATTGCCAGAAAAATGAAAACGATCGCTGTCGGTGGGCATAATAATCCACAGAGAATAACGGCAATGCCCACTGCAACCCAAAGACGTCCGGCAAAACGATGCGTTTTTCGCCAGTTCCATTCGCTGCTCAGCGCCCATGGCGTACGAATGCCAAAAATATAGTTATGGCGAATGGTAACAATGTAGTTGCCGATAATGGTTAGAAATGCACCCGCCAGGACAGGAACCGCCGTAGCCGCCGCCAACGCAACACCCTGCGCCACATGGATATGCCACCAATAAAAAATGCTGATAAACAGCAGAATAATGCTCTGCAGCGTCTTATACCGCCTGGAAAACGCACGATGGTCAGTGCAGCGCGGGTCAAGCATAGGCGCAAACTCCAACAGTAAAAAAAGCAGCAATATCCCGGTCGGTATTCCAAAACAAAGGAGTGCCTTCGGCCCGTGGATAACGGTGTGGCTCCAGAGAATGTATGTTATCGGAACGCTGTCCGGCAACTTAAAATAAAGCAGCAGACCGAGTAAATAATTAATGGCAACCAGCGCAGAATGCATTAGCAGGGTTACCTTGTCATAGCTTCTTTTCATGGCGCACCTCCTTATGGTCCATCAACGTCATCATCCAAGACATGAGCTCCTGAAAAACAGTGGTATTAATGGAATAAATGACGTTTTGCCGCTCACGCACACAGGCGATAAGTCCTGCCTGTTTCAGAATGGATAGATGGTGTGAGATGCTGGGCCATGACATGTTAAAATGAGCCGCAATTTCGCCCGCCGTTAAGTCCCTTTCACTCAGCAGCGCCAAAATTTCCCGGCGTGTTGGGTCTGCCAACGCTTTGAATACACAATGCATAACACTCCGCCCAATCTTATTAAATTTGATATTTAGATAAACGTCTAAATAATAAAAACAATTCTGCCTTTACTAGAATAGCAAAGCGCTCGACATAACAATATATTTAGATATATTTCTAAATATCTTTTCCAAAACTCACTCACATGAGTGTTTTTATTATAGTTGATTTCTACCCTGATGTCAATAGCAAAAAGTAATAAATTTTAACGAACAATACGTAAAATATTAAGCAGCATGGGACAAGCAGTAAAAAACGGAATACGTGGAAATGCCTACATGAAAAAAAGAGCACAACTAGGCGCCCTCCCATAAACAGTCACAATTGGCGTTTCAGCACGTATATGCAAGGAGTGTTTTGCTGTGCCGGTGCTTGGAGGATGGAGTAAGAAAAAGCGGTATGAGATAATGAATCTCATACCGCTGTATATTCTCTGGTTCCATTAATTTAAAACTCTTCTCGCACCCACATATCTGCTGGAATAGTAAGCTGTATTCATACTGCTGATTTTGACCGTGTCTCCCGGAACCGTAGCATGAATCATGTTGCCGCCGCCGACATAGATGCCTACATGCGAGACACCCGCGCCGCTGGTGTTATAAAACACCAGGTCGCCCGGCTGCAATTCGCTTTGAGAAATCGCAACACCTTGGTTAATCTGCGTTTTAGAAGAAGAATTCAACTGAACACCAAACGCCGCATATACATAGGAAGTAAATCCGCTGCAGTCAAATCCGCCGGGACCTTTCCCGCCGCTGACATAAGGTGTGCCGATGAATTGTTTTGCATATTCCACAACCGCGCTGCCCGTGTTGTTTTGTTCCGGCTGTACTTCGTTGCAGATATCTAAGTACGAGCGCTGTACATAACCCAAATCGCCGTAATATAATACTTCGCACCATTCATCGCCGATTTCTGTTATAACAGGCGTGCTACCATTATAATATGCCCCAATGATTTCTGCCTCTTGATTCGGTTGTTTACGAACCGGCACCTCGTCAGTGTAAACATTGGCGTCTGCCACTTTCATAATTGCCACATAATCAGCAGAAACGTAGGTTTCCTGACCATTATACTCACATCTGTACCAATTGCCGATTTTTTCATTGACTTCAATTTTATCATTTCTATATAATTTCCCGACAATGCTGCTGTCTAAACTAGCGCCGCTTCTGACATTGATACCATTGTCAATCGCATTCCCTGTTGCTGCATAAGTCGCAGTCTGTGCTGCCACCAGTAACATGGCAAGTGCTGCCGCTACTTTTCTCTTGGAAAACTGCATCTTACCGCTCCACTCCTTCTCTTTTGTATCGTTAACAGGTGTATCTCAAAATTTGGAAAGTTACAAACAACGATGAAATTATTACAAAATTGTTACACCCATGTTACATAGTATACACCCTTTTGCTGAATTTGTCAACAGGAGAATGGAATATTTTTAAAAAAATTGCATATAATATTTGTTAAAACTCTTTTACAGAGCGGGTTTCAGGGCTTCATAAAATTTTAAGAAAAACATAATTTTTTTCATTTTTCCTGAAAAATTCATTGAAATTTGGCACAAATTATAAAGTAAAAAAAGAAACAATGAACGGCAGTAAAACACAAAAAAAGTTACAAATTGGTAAAAATAATTGAAACAAATGGGAACAAATAAAAAAGTAGAATAAACATCTGACAGAAAGGCGGTACATGGTTGTAATAAGGATAATACGCGACAGGGCAATTAGAACGCTGCCACCGGCATAGCAGCGGCTCTGTGCGCGTGCCGGCTGACATTTATGTGCAAATGGGGTAACGCTGTGCCACAAAGCAGGATTCCTTTGTTTTGGGTGCAGCGAAACAATGCGGTGCATATCCGCAGAATTTCACGTGGAGACAGCGACGTACAAGGGAAAGAGAACGTCTGGAAAAAGGTGCGGTCAAGCGGTATTCGAGCAACAAAAAAGAGAGTGGCATAAACTAACCCCAAAAAGTTAGACCTGAAAATCTAACATTTAGAAGGCCGGTTCAGTAAACCCACTCTCTTTTTTTATTATGCTATTTTGCGTATCCGATTGTCAACATATTGCATTGCCAACGAATTCTCTATCTGAATTTGTGGCAGGAACAACACTGTTTATCTGTTGATAAACCGGTCATAAGCAGTCTGGTTGATTTCGATAGCACGTTCGATGTTCAGCGATTTGAGCTGTTCAAAATACTGGTCAAGGTTGCTCAGCGGCTCGTCGCCGGAAATAAATTTGAACAGTTTTTCTTCACGGTATACGTTAATATCCTGCATGATATTGTTCAGTTCTGTGCTTTCCTCTGTCGTCAGCGTCAGCAGCGGCAAATTATGAATGTCCGCATCGGTTTGAGACCATACGCTCGGCGCATCCTGAATGCACTGCGGGTTCGCTTTGTCAGCAGATTTATCGTCCTCGTGTCTAATTGCGTAGAACGGTCCGTTATACGCGGTGCGCGTATATAATGCCAGCGCCTGGGACTGAGAAATTCCGCCGTTTTCATTGGTATCGGTTACAGCAGCTGTGTAGCCCGGCACGCCGTCAACGACTTCATAGGAAACGCCCTCGCGGCCGTAGGTGTAAAGCATACGTCCCTCTTCGGTGTATCCATAATCCAAGAAACGTGCTGCGACTTCTTTGTTTTTGCAGGTTGTAGTAATTGCTGCGCCCAAGCCGGTCACAAGATTTTCCTTCTGACCGTAGAACGGGGTTTCGCCTTTCGTTGCCGCAGGATATTTCACAGGCACGAAATCTGCATTCGGATCGTTTCCGGTGATTCCGGTGTACCATTTACCAAAGTTTGAGCTACCGTAGCCATAGGTTGCGCCGATGGTTCCGCTGATAACGTTTGCATCAAGCAGCTTACTATCTTTATATTCGGTAAAGTTTTTGTCCAGCAGACCATCGTTATACCAGGTGTTCATCTGGGTCACGTAGTCGGCGAACGCTTCTTCATAAGGACCGAATTTCACTACATCGTTATCTACATAGAAGTTCAGTACAAAGTTATATGCGCTGGTGAACGGAGAAACCAGTTTCGCGTTGTCGTTGTCCACACGAATGTTCAGCGGGATGTCAACGCCCATGTCTTTAAACGCACGCAGCATGGTATCCCATTCTTCAATGGTTTCCGGTGCTTCCAGACCGGCTTGTTCCAGGTAATCTTTACGTACCATGAAGCCCATGAAGGTTCTGGCGGAATCCAAATTCCGTACAAATGCGTAGCAATAAATATCTCCGTTATCGGTCTTTAAATATTTCGCATGGTCCGGATGTTCGTCCAGGAATTGTTTGTAGTTGGGGGAAACCTTTTCCACTGCTTCGTTAAGCGAAATAATAATATCATCTTCGAGTGCTTTGGCAACGCCGCCCGGATAGTCAGACCAGTTGCGGTCAATGATGTCCGTCAAGTCGCGCGCAGCGATCATCAGGTTAAATTTTTCAGTTTCCTGCCCTGTCGGCGGATGCTGGTATTTCACCTTTACGCCCGTTTCTTCTTCAAGATACCCGGCAAACGGCGTGTCGTTCAGACTCTGAGAAGTTGCCGCAACGTTTGCATTCAACCCGACCCAATAGGTGAGCTCTACATCTGTGTCCAGCGGATACTGGTCCGTGGTAGTCAGATTGGTAAAATCGTCTCCGGTAGAAGCGGTGTTATTGTCGCTGCCGCAACCGGTCAGTGCTGCTGCTAGCATGGTTGCAGCCACGCCGGCGCATAACACTTGTTTTAAATTCATAATAGACCCTTCCTTTCATCTTTTCTGACATCGCACCACACAGTAATGCACAATACGATGTTTTCACATAGTTTAGTATACCACAAAACAGAACGATTTGTAAATAGGCAAAAAACAAACACATGATGCAATTTACACAATAAAAGGGCAATAGGATAATGCAATAGCATGATACAATATCCACAAAACGGACTTTATTGGAATCAAAACTGTATTTTTGTATCATTCGCAGGCAAAATTGAAACGTGGAAAACTGTGGCATCCGATGGGAACGAAAAAAGGGATTGCAAGCGCGCGTTTTTTGGTATATACTATAGATATAAATATTCAAATGCGGAATCAATTTCTGAAACAATAATGACCGGAAAAAATTGGGCGGAAAGGGAGTCGGATAAAATGAAAACAGACATTGAAATTGCGCAGGAATGTAAGCTACGGCCCATTGAAGAGATTGCGCGGCAAACGGGTATCTTAGAAGAAGAGCTGGAATGTTATGGGAACGATAAAGCGAAAATATCAGATAGCTGCATGAAACGGCTGGCGGGAGAGCCGGACGGGAAGCTGGTGCTGGTGACGGCCATCAACCCCACGCCGGCAGGCGAAGGCAAAACGACGATAACAGTTGGACTGGGACAGGCGCTGCACCGGATTGGCAAACGCGCCGTCATTGCGCTGCGGGAACCGTCGCTGGGCCCGGTATTTGGACTCAAAGGCGGCGCTGCGGGCGGCGGATATGCACAGGTTGTGCCGATGGAGGACATTAATTTGCATTTTACGGGCGATATTCACGCCATTACCACGGCAAACAATTTGCTGGCGGCGCTGTTGGACAACCACTTGCAGCAGGGAAATGCATTAGATATTGATCCGCGCACGGTGGTGTGGAAGCGCGCGCTGGATATGAACGACCGCGCACTGCGCAGCATTGTCATTGGTATGGGCGGTAAAACGAATGGCGTGGTGCGGGAGGACAGCTTTTTGATTACCGTTGCCTCGGAAATTATGGCGGTGTTGTGTCTGGCGGAGGACTTGGCAGATTTAAAACGACGCCTGGGCCGCATTATCGTGGCATACAACCGGGAGGGCGCACCCGTCACGGCGGCGGATTTGCAGGCAGTGGGGGCGATGGCAGCGGTGCTGAAAGACGCGCTGAAACCCAACCTGGTGCAGACGCTGGAGCATACGCCCTGTCTCATGCACGGCGGACCGTTTGCCAACATTGCACATGGCTGCAACAGCGTACGCGCGACGCGGCTGGGGCTGAAGCTGGCGGACTATTGTGTCACGGAAGCGGGCTTTGGCGCGGATTTGGGCGGCGAAAAATTTATTGACATCAAATGTCGCATGGCAGGGCTGCAGCCGTCTGCGGTGGTAATTGTAGCGACTGTGCAGGCGTTGCGGTATAACGGCGGACAGACGAAAAAAGGCACTTGGAAGGAACCGGCGCCGGAAGCGTTGCGCCGTGGACTGCCCAATCTTGGCAAGCATGTGGACAATATGAAGAAAACCGGCGTTCCGGTGGTGGTGGCGCTCAACCGTTTCGCAGCCGATACGGCGGAGGAAATACAAATTGTGAAAGACTATTGTGCGCAGCTTGGCGCGGACTGCATAGAAACAGAAGTGTTTGCGCGCGGTGGCGCGGGCGGCGAAGCGCTTGCGAAAAAAGTTGTGGAGCTTGTGCAGGGAGAACCCCCGGCATTGCGATATTTTTATCCGTTGGACCTCCCTGTGGAAGAAAAAATCCAGCGCGTTGTGCAGGAGGTGTACGGCGGTGCGGCGGTGGAATTTTCCACGGCGGCAAAACGGACGCTGCAACAGGTAAAAGATATGGGACTGGACGGACTTCCGGTCTGTATGGCAAAAACGCAGTATTCCCTGACGGACGACCCGGTGCAGCTGGCGCGCCCCGAAGGCTTTACAGTCCATGTGTCGGAAATCCGTATCAGTGCGGGGGCTGGTTTTTTGGTGGCAATCTGTGGGAGTATTATGACCATGCCGGGACTGCCCAAAGTGCCGGCGGCGCATCAAATTGACGTCACAGACGACGGCAAAATTACAGGGCTGTTTTAAGGAGGAACTCATGATTATTAGCACATCGGCAGAACATACAGAAAAGATTGCGGGAGATTTGGCGCAGCGGCTGCGAACGGGCGACGTTGTGCGGCTGCACGGAGATCTCGGCGTGGGCAAAACCGTGTTTGCGCGTGGACTTGTGCGTGGCCTGGGAAGCGAGGATTTGGTTTCCAGCCCGACCTATTCTATCATGAACGTCTACCACGGACGGGTGGACATTTATCATTTTGATTTGTATCGCCTGGAGGACGAAAATGAAGTTTATGAAGCGGGTTTATATGAAAATATCGGAAAAAACGGCGTTAGCATCATCGAATGGCCCGACTTGGTCAGTCAATACCCGGAAGGACGCGTGATTGATGTTTATTTGAGTAAAAACCTGGGTGTGAGCGAGGATTTCCGCGAAATCGTGGTGAAAGGGGCGGACGGGTTTGAAGATACTCGGCATTGATACCTCCGGCAGCGCGCTGAGCGTGGCGCTGCTGGACGGAGACAGGTTACAGGCGGAATACCTGATAGACCATGGGCTGACGCATTCCCAGCGGCTGATGCCGTTGCTGGACAAGCTGCTCCGGGACTGCGGCGCCGCCGTCGCGGAAATGGATGCTTTTGCAGTGGCAAAAGGACCGGGTTCCTTTACCGGATTGCGTATTGGGGTGGCGACGGTGAAAGCGCTTGGTTTTGCGGAAAAAAAGCCGGTGGTGGGTGTGAGCACCTTGGAGGCGCTGTGCTATCATCTTCCGGAGGCGGATGGCGTGCTGTGTCCCATGCTGGATGCACGCAATGCCCAGACATTTGCTGCGGTGTACCGTTGGCGGGACGGGCAATTGGAAGAAGTGCTGCCGCCACAGGCAATACCGGTGCAGGAGCTGTGCGCACGATTACAGGAATATGATGAAGCGGTCTGGCTGCTGGGCGACGGTGCGGTAGTCTATGAAAAAACGCTTAAGGAAACGCTGGGTGCGCGGGCAAAACTTGCACCGCCGCCGCTGCGGCTGCCGCGGGCGTCGTCGGTGGCATGGGCGGCAAAACAGGCGCTGGAAGCGGGTGAGCCGGCGGAGGGGAAACAACTGAAGCCGGAGTATTTGAGAAAATCACAGGCGGAGCAGGAAAAAGCAAGGCGCGAAAAACAGGAAGGTGAAAAAAATGATTGCAATGGGAAGTGACCACGGTGGTTATGAATTGAAGGAACAGTTGTTGCGATACTTGGAAGAAAATGGTTATGAGGCGAAGGATTGCGGTACGTTTTCCGGCGAAAGCGTGGATTATCCCGATATTGCGGCGCAGGTTGCAGAGGCTGTCGTAGCAGGGGAAGCGGACTGCGGCATTTTGGTATGCGGTACGGGCATTGGCGTGAGCATTGCGGCAAACAAGGTGCACGGCATTCGTGCGGCGCATTGCACCGACCCGTACAGCGCGCGTATGGCGCGGGAGCACAACAATGCCAACATCATTACGCTGGGCGGACGTATCACCGGCGTGGAGCTGGCGTGCGAGATTGTGCGCGCTTATTTGGAAGCGGAATTCCAGGGCGGACGGCACCAGCGGCGTATTGATAAAATCATGGCGCTTGAAACAAAGGCGTAAATTTGGTATACTATTATAATATAGAAGGTATTGTACATAGCCACAAATGAAATAAAGAAGGGATGGGACGTATGGCAAACAATGTAATGATTATGGATCACCCGTTGATCCAGCACAAAATTTCCATGATGCGCGCGGCAACAACAGGCGTCAAAGAGTTTCGGGAACTGACCAGTGAAGTTGCGCTGTTGATGGGGTATGAGGTAACACGGAGTCTGCAGCTAAAGCAGGTGGAGATTGAAACGCCGGTCGGCGTAGCGAAAACAAATGTGATATCCGGAAAGAAATTGGCGATTATCCCCATTTTGCGCGCGGGGTTGGGAATGGTTGACGGAATGTTAAGCCTGGTGCCGACGGCGAAGGTTGGACATGTCGGACTGTACCGCGACCCGGAGACGCTGAAACCTGTGGAATATTACTGTAAGCTGCCGGTGGATATTCAGGAGCGGGAGATTATCGTCTTGGACCCCATGTTGGCGACGGGCGGCAGCGGCAGCGCAGCCATTCAGTTTTTAAAGGATAAGGGTTGCAAGCACATTAAATTTATGTGTATTTTGGCGTCCCGCCAGGGCATTGAGCGCTTGACAGGCGACCATCCGGACGTGCCGCTGTATTGCGGTACGGTGGACGAAAAACTCAATGACCATGGATACATCGTACCGGGGCTGGGCGATGCAGGCGACCGTCTGTTTGGAACCAAATAAATTTTATGACGCAGAAAACCGCCGGAACATGTTCCGGCGGCTTTAGCTTGTGTTTTGCGAAAGGCGTGGGAGATGGAAGGTTATGTCTGTTACCGGGCAGGCTTGCAGACCGAGCAAGGTTCATAGGATTTTTTTGCGACCTCCAGGGAGATGGGGATTTTACTTTTGCTGAGGTAACGGCAGCCGTCACGATGGTATTTGCTGCCGGTGTTGGTGACATAGACCGTCACGGATTGATTATCTGAAACGGGCGGTGCGGCGTTTTGACCGGTGGACTCCGAAACGCTGCTGCCACTGCTGCTATTGCCACTGCTGGAAGAACTGCTGCCGGAAGCTGCCGTGGCAGCGGGCTGTGTCGCTTTCGGTGTAGCGACCTGGGTCGGCGTAGGCGTGGGTTCTTCCACCAAAGTCGGTGTCGGCGCCAAAGTCGGCGTCTGCGTTGTGGTAGGCGTCGGAGATACGCGGGACGCCGGAGCTGTCTGCTGCGTGGGCGTACCACAACCGGTTAGAAGAACTGCCAGCAGCAAAAGCATGATGCTACATTTTTTCATCTTTGGTTCATCCTTTCCTTTTTTGCTATCCCAGGGCATTGTCCCCTGAATGCACATAATTTGTCATTTCATGCGTATAATATTAGTATAACGCAAAAAAGGTGCAAAAAATGTAGAATCCTGACAGAAGAAAAAAGAATTTTTTTAGTTTTTGAAAAAGCGGGAAAAATGTTGGCATAACATGTCAAGCGCACAATACCCGGCTTCGAACATGGAAGGAAATGAATAAGACGGGGAATCGGTGGACGGAACGTGGCAGGTTGCCGGTTAAAACCGGCAAAACGCCGGGCTGCAATGCCATGTGAGACACACAACCCGGCGTTTTGTTGTCACTTCAAGCGGAGTGTCAGCACACCATCCGAATAGGTAAAAAGGGGCAGCCGAGGCGCCGCAACGGTATCTGTATACAAGCTGCCGTGCCGCAGAACGGAAAGCAGGATTCCCAACAGCGGCAGATTCACCAGCATGGAGTAATTCCCGCCTGAAAGCAGCGGTAGGGGAAAATATACGGTGAAGAGCAATCCGCAGTTTGCGCTAATGTAGGCAAGGACTTGCAGCGAAAATATACATAAAGCCGCGGCGGATACCAGTTTTGCAAAGAAGCTGTTTTGCGCGCGAGCCAGCAATGCTCCGTGCACGATCAGCCACAGGAACAAGGCGCAAACGGGGAACAGAGAAATCCAGCCGTAGCGTGCAATGAGCCAAGTCAGCAGGAAGCTGTAGTGATAGGTAGGAATCCACGCTGCATTCTCGGCGAAGGCTGCACTCGGTCCAATCCACTGCGCACCCGATAGCAGCGACCGAACGGTCAGCGTAGAAAACCCCGCGCCCTGTGGGTCCAGTGCCGGAAACAGTACGGGTAGGAGTCGGTGGGAAAACGAAACGACAATCCAAACGCCGGCCAGCAGTGCGGGTATCAGGATCGCCGGCAGCGACTGCCACCGGGGCAGAGAGAACCAGCCGCACCCTGCTGCCCATGCCAACAGGAGAAAACAGGTCGCGCCCGACATCACCAGCGCCGCGGGCGAGCTTTCCAGCAAAAGGGAGGCGGCAAACGGAAGCACAGCGGCGGCCATACATTCCAGCAGCCCGCGCCATGCCGCTCCCTTGCAGCGGTAAATACAGCCGCACAGCGGCAACGGTGCGAGCAGCAGCAGATGGGAGACGGCAAAAGAAGTGCCGTTGATTCGTACCGATTGCCAGCCGCACAAAAGTAGGCACAGCAGATAAACAGGCATCACCCAGCGCGCGCAGAGAAACCGG
>CBCTHD010000001.1:0-23363 GCA_965146615.1 uncultured Clostridia bacterium | reverse complement strand
GTAGATACGACTGTGCTCCAAAAACCGTCCCACGATACTCACTACCTCTATGTGCTCTCGCGGCACCAGTGTGCAAATGCCGCGCACAATGAGTGTCACTTTCACGCCCGCCGTCGCTGCGCGATACAACGCGTTCACCATCTTTTCGTCACATAGCGCGTTCATTTTCATCATAATGCGGGCGGTTTTTCCCTGTTTGGCGAAAGCAATTTCCTGTGTAATCATCTGCTCCAGCTGTCGGCGCAAATCCAGCGGCGAAACATAAACACTGCTGCGGTGAGACAACGGCAAATGCGCCGATAGGCAGTTAAACAGTACGGACAAATCATTGCATATCTGCGGTTCTGACGTCAGCAATCCAAGATCGGTATACCCTTTTGCCGTCTTTTCATTATAATTTCCCGTAGAAAGATGTGCATACGGTTGTAATTTCCCCTGTTCCTCCCGTACGACCAACAGCATTTTACAATGCGTTTTTAAATCCACGCGTCCATAAATGACATGTGCGCCCGCTTTTTCCAACCGGCGGGCGCAATGGAGATTGTTTTCTTCATCAAACCGTGCCTTGAGCTCCAGCAACACCGTGACTTGTTTGCCGCACCCGGCAGCATAGACCAGTGCGTCAATAATGGGCGACGCGTGGCTGACACGGTCCAATGTTTGTTTTATCGCCAACACTTGGGGGTCGGCAGCTGCCTGGCGGATAAATTGAATGACTGTATCAAAAGACTGGTAGGGATGGTGCAGCAGAACATCCTCTCTACGCAGCGTTTCAAACAAATCGCCATGGACGACGCTCGCCGCGGGTTGAAACGCCGGATACTTAAGCCTCTGTTCTGGTCGGGAGGCATACAGTGCAGATAAAAACGTTAAATCAAGCGGTCCTGGTATCCGGTAAATCTCCGGCGCATCCAATCCCAACTGTTCCTGCAATAGGAGTAATGCCTGTTTGGGACAATCCTGTGAAATTTCCAGCCGCAGCGGCGCGGCTATTTTTCTGGTTCGGATGCATTTTTCCACTTCAAAGGGCAGGTCCGTTTCCAGCTCCGGCAGAATTGGAACGTCCGCCCGCCGCGTCACCCGGTAGAAAAAAACGTCCGTTGCCGTTTGCCCGTCCAACAGCTGCGGCAAATGATGGCGGATAATATTTTCCAAAAATACGTAAGTTCCGTGCAGTTCCACCAGCCGTCCCAGAACAGGCGGGACCTGAATGGTCGTGAAATGCGGCTCCGTTTTTCCAGTATGCAGCATTGCACCAAGATACAGGTTTTGTCCTGCGATAAGCGGGAACGGGTCGGACGGTCCCAATGTAATGGGTGTCAGCAGCGGATAAATCTGCTGTATGAAATATTCCGACAAATATCGTTTCTCTTTTTGTAGCAGTTTCTCATAGGGCACAATTGCAATTTGCTGCTCTGCCAGTTCTTTCCATAATTTCTGGTATATGTCATATTGCTGTTTGACCTGTTCCTGTGCAAATGCCGTCAAGCGTTGCAGCACCTCTCCGCTTTCCTCCTTATCCTCGTAGAGTCTGCCGACCTTTAAACGAAAAAACTCGTCCAGGTTGCTGGCGGAGATGGAGAGAAAATTGCACTTTTCCAGCAGCGGCAGCGTCTTGGTGCATTGGTCCAGCACGCGCTCATTAAATCGAAGCCAGCTCAGTTCCTGTGAAAACAGTGGAATGGATTTCATACCGCACCTCCAACAATCCAAATTATCTTTATTATGTGATAATTTGCTGCTATTATGCGGTCCTTCTCCACCCTGTGGGGACTTTGCGGAAGCCGTCTGCTGCCCATTACTTTCGTTGTGCCGACTCCCGCGTATTCTTATCAAACGCGTTGCCTATCGCTGCTCCCTCTATGGTTTGTGTTGCGTTTTGATACGCCTCATGATAGAAATATTCCTGCGCGTTCAGCGGCGCTTCCATTGGCGGAAGTTTCACATAGGTTGCATCCGGCATTTGATGTCTCGCTTTCACATTATCACGCATCATAATGCGAAACATTTCAAGTATCCGCAATTTGACATTCTCGTGATAAATAGGGACGCCTGCCTCGACGCGCCGGAGTGTATTCCTTGTCATGTAATCCGCTGAACTGATATATACTTTGCAGTCATCTGCCGCCCCAAATATGTACACTCTGGAATGCTCCAAATATCTGCCGACAATACTGATGATCGTAATATTTTCAGTATAGTCCGGCACACCCGGAATCAGGCAACAGATACCACGCACAATCAGTTCTATCTTTACACCTGCCTGCGATGCCTCCACGAGCCGGTCAATGATTTTTTTATCGGTCAGAGAGTTGATTTTTGCTCCGATATAAGCGGATTTGTGTTGCTTTGCCTTTTCGATTTCCGCATCCATCATTGCCAGTATTTTATTTTGCAAGCAGTTGGGCGCGACCAGCAGATGATTGGTATGCTCCACTACTTGTCCCATAGCAAGTTCGTTCAAAACATTGGCCGCTTCCACGCCAATGTCTGCAGATGCAGTCATCAATGAATAATCGGTATACTGCTTCGAGGTTTTTTCATTGTAATTTCCTGTGCCAATCTGAGTGATATATGCGACCGCGTTGTGCTCTTTTCTTGTAATAAGACACAGCTTGCAATGCACCTTTAAATGGTCCAGCCCGTAGATAATGCGGCAGCCTGCTTCCTCCAAACGTTTTGACCACTCGATGTTATTTTCCTCATCAAATCTTGCCCGTAGCTCCACCAAAACAACGACTTCTTTCCCGTTTTCCGCCGCTTCAATGAGCGCTTCGACAACCTTGGAATATTTTGCCACGCGGTACAGAGTCATTTTGATGGAAACCACGGTTTCATCATATGCCGCTTCTCTCAGCAGCCGAAAAAACGGTTTCATACTCTCATAGGGATAGGCAAGCAGAATATCCTTTTTCTGAATCTGTGCTATCATGCTTTCTTTATTGTCCACAAACGGTGTTTTCTGCGGCACGCGCGGCGGATAAAACAACTCCTTTTGCTCACCCAAATAGTTTTGTAGTTCAAACACAAAGGATAAATCCAGCGGCGCCGTCGAATAAAATACTTTATCCGGCGTCAAGTCAAGGTAATTACACAAAATTTTGACAGTGCTGTCACCCATTTTTCTCGAAAGTTCCAACTTTACCGGACATAGCTTTTTCCGTTTTTTGATAATGCGCGCCATCATGTCACGGTAATTTTCTTCGTCGCCATACGCGTCCTCCGTATCAATATCGGCGTTGCGGATAATGCGCATCACAGTCTTTTCATGAACCTTGTATCGGTCAAATACCTTTGATACATAATGCAAAATTAACTCTTCGGCAAGCATATAAACACCATCCAGTCCCTCCACGGGAATCAGCCGCTTGAACACGCTGCCGCCACAGGGAATAATGCCTATTTTTTCATTACCGTTCTTCGTTTTTAGCGTCACCAAAACGTAAATTTCCTTATTTTTCAAAAAAGGAAACGGCTGTCGTTTCCCCACAATCTGCGGGGACAGTAGCGGTTTGATTTCTCTGCTAAACCCCTCTTCCATCGCCTGCGACTGCGCCTGTGTGAGGGTGTTGAAATTGACAAGTCTTACACCATATTTTCTGACTTCCTTCATAATATCCGTATAGGTTTTATCGTATCGCGCGGTTAGTTCTCTCGTTTTTGCAACGATTGCGTCAATTTGCTCGCTTGCTGTCATGTTGGTCTTGTTTTCCCGCGGGTTTTGGGAAAATAGCATACTATCTTGAAGCATTCCCACGCGCACCATAAAAAATTCGTCCAGATTGCTTTTGAAAATCGACGCAAACGTCATTCGCTCACAAAGCGGATTAGCAGTATCCTCCGCCTCCTCTAACACACGTTTGTTAAAATCCAGCCAAGATAATTCCCTGTTGCGATAATACTTCCGTGCCATATTCAGCCCTTCTTTTTTCTTGTTTAGATTTTCCTTATTTACTATCTGCCCCGGCGCGTTTTGGTGTACGGTGTATCTGTTTGCGCCCCGCAGCTTTGTAACCAACTTCCAAATCCGGTTCATCTGTCAAACCACCTTTGCACTATTGTTCCACACGTATCCCTGTGAAATAATCAAAGACAACTGGCCCCGATACTGCCTCTGCAATATTGACGCAACTGTTTCCCATTCGGTCAATGCTGTGGAGGATACTGCCAAATGCCGCCGTCAGTTTTGCCGCACATGTTCCTGTCGCGACGCGCTTCATGTGACCTTTACGCATGTCAATGTCAAGGTCCAAAATCTGTCCTTTCTTTTTCAAAATTTCCTCTGTATTAACAGAATCATTCGTTTTCATCACTTGCAGTGCGCCGAAATACATCTCCGCAATTAAGTCAAGTCCATTTTCAAGGTTGTCCATTGCTTCCTTGGAATAGCTCTTCTTTTTTTCCCGGTTTTCTCTCAGATTTTCAGTTATTTCACAGCTTAATGAACCGATACGGTCAATGTCGCTCAGCACACGCATCATACCAGCTGTCTGCGTTGCCTGCTCCTCCGTCAGTACCCCTGCCGAAAACAATTCGGCGAGATATTCCGTGATGTCGTGATTCAGACTGCGAGCAATGCCCGCTGTTTCAGCAACCGCCTCCAGCTGTTTTTTTCTGCCGTCTCGGGTGACGGCAATTGTGGTTTTCAGCAGCTCTCCAACAACATCGCCACAGTGTATCACTTCTTTTGCTACCAAATGCAGAGCGGCGGCGGGCTGTGCTATGAGTTTACTGTCCAGATACTGTGGCTTGCTTGCATCCCGTCCCCCTTGCTTTCCGTCTGGAATAATTTTCATTACAATCTTGACCATCAGCCATATCAAAGGTATCCAGATGAGTGTCATAACAACGTTAAAGGTCGTATGTGCATTTGCAATTTGCCGCGAAATTACTTCGACCTCCGGACCTTTGGGCGAAATCCACTGAATAAATTGTGCAAACAGCGGCACAAACCAAATAAAAAGCAGACATCCTGAAATGTTGAAGACACAGTGTGCAACCGCAGTTCTCTTTGCATTTTTTGTCTGACCGATGCTGGCAAGCACCGCTGTAATCGTTGTCCCGATATTATCGCCAAGCAAAATTGGAATGGCACCGGCAAGACCGATGATGCTTGACACACCGTCCGCGGCCGGCTGTGCTGCAAAATTTTGCAGCACTGCAATGGTTGCACTGCTGCTTTGCACTACCAACGTCATCAGCGTTCCTACCACAACACCAAGCACCGGAATATCTGCCACCTGTGCAATCATATTTGTAAATACCGGGCTGGCCGCGAGCGGTTTCATAACACTGCCCATGGTTTCAATTCCCAAAAACAAAAGCCCAAATGCAAAAACGGTTTGACCAATATTTTTTAATTTTTCTGATTTTGCAAAAAAGTAAACTAAGAAGCCAAAAAACACAAAAACATAAATGTAATCGCTGATTTTAAAGGCAATAATCTGCGCTGTCATCGTTGTGCCGATATTTGCCCCGAGAATAATAGAAATCGCCTGCGGCAATGACATTAACCCCGCGCTGACAAATCCAATTGCCATTACGGTTGTGGCGCTGCTGCTCTGCAAAACCGCTGTCGTAAGCGCGCCCGCTAAAACGCCGAGAATTGGGTTTTTCGTCAGCAGTGCAAGGATTTTCTTCATCTTATCTCCCGCCACTTTTTGCAGACACTCGCTCATCATATTCATGCCGAAAATAAAGAGTGCCAGCCCGCCAAGCAGCCCGAATAATGTTTGTAATATGTCTTTCATGCCCTTCTCCCCTTTACTTGATTTCGTCCCATGTTTTGATGCTGCCCATATAGATATTTTTCAGTGTGTCTGAAGTCATATTTTCCAGAGGATTATCGCGGTTGACAATCACCGCAATGCTGTCCTCTGCAATAATGGTATAGTCTAACAACTGCTGTTCATATTCTTCTAAGTCCCGCGATGACATACCGAAGTCGCATTGACCCGACATGGCACTTGTGAGCCCCTGCCTGGAATCGGTTGGGAGCACAGTTATCACTGCATTTGGATTATACTTCCCATATGCTCTGGCAAGCGCTTCTATCAGAGGCGCTACCGAAGTGGACCCGCTGATGGTTATTGTTCCACTGGCCTGATTCGATAAAAACGTGCTTCTCTTTGCAACAGCCGTGTAGGATGCCGCTACAATCTCCTGTCCGGCGCTGTGTATGTAAGTCAAAAAATCACTTTCCAAATCGCTGCGTTCTCCACAGTACGCCAGATAAAAAGAACGACTGAGCAAATATCGTTTCTCTTTTGTCTCTGCCTGATCGATGGAGAGAATTTTTACGTTCTGCGCGTCATTTAGCGCACCCAAAGAAACATATCCGATTGCACTGCTGTCCTTCTCCACTATGGAAATAACCTCATCAGCGTTGTTTGCAACCACTGCATTGCTGCCCGGCAAATCCATTGTATCTGATTGAACGTCAAGCAGGGCTGCAAAGCTGCTGCGCGTACCAGAACCCTCCTCCCTGGAAACGATGGTGATGGTTCCCATCTTCTCCAGTCCGGCCGTGGGCGTATGTAGATTCGTATCGGAAGGCGCGCTACAACCGCAAAATCCCAGCAAGGTGACTAAGCAAACTCCGAAAATGACTTTTTTCCTCATATTCATACAAAATACCTCCTCGCATTATAGTGTAACACTTGCATGTTTTGGCAGCTATCTGCGAAAGATAAAATCTTTGTAAAATTTATGTAAAATTTACATGAAGCAAAAATTTAAATAATTTACCGTCCCCTATTGACATTTTAGCTTATTTTATGTATACTGTTTATATACGGTATATACAGTATAAGCAGGTGATCGTTTGAATATTATCATTAGTAATGCCAGTGATAAACCGATTTATGAACAGATTTACGACCAAATCAAATCATTGATACTAAGCGGTGCGCTGCAGGAAGGCGACCTGCTGCCCAGCATCCGTTTACTGGCAAAGGAACTGCGCATCAGCGTTATCACAACAAAACGGGCGTACAGCGAGCTGGAACAAGACGGTTTTATCGTGACTGTTGCTGGCAAAGGGAGTTATATCGCCGCCCAAAACACCCAATTGATTCGCGAAGAAACACTTCGTAAAATTGAAGAAGATTTGACACACGCGGTTTTTCTTGCGCGGCAATGCGGCGTGTCAATGGCAGAGTTGACAGACATTCTGACCATGTTATTTGAAGGAGAATCATTATGAACGCAATTGAACTATGTGATGTAAACAAGTCATATGACGGATTTTCGCTCAAACATGTTTCGTTTTCTGTGCCCAAAGGCTGTGTCGTTGGGCTAATTGGGGAAAACGGAGCGGGCAAAAGCACCACGCTTAAAGCAATTTTGAACCTGATTCCAATTGATAGCGGAAAGATTTTGTTGTTTGGTAAGGACCATACGCAGCAGGAGAAGCTGACGCGGGAACAGATTGGAACCGTGTTTGAAGAATGTGAGTTTCCCTCCTACTTAAATGCTTCTGAGGTTTCCAATGTCATGAAGCACATTTTTCGCACTTGGGATAAAAATGCTTTTACGTCCTATCTTAACCAGTTTGATCTGCCTACAAATAAGCGTGTAAAAGACTTTTCACGCGGCATGAAAATGAAACTTTCAATTGCCGCTGCGCTGGCGCACCACCCATCTCTGCTAATTTTGGACGAAGCGACCAGCGGACTGGACCCCATTGTGCGGGAGGAAATTTTGGATATTTTGCGGGAGTTTATTCAAAATGAGGATAACAGCATTCTACTATCTTCCCACATTACAACGGACTTAGATAAAATTGCCGATTATATTACCTTTATACACAACGGCGCTATTTTGTTCCACGAAACGAAAGACGACCTGACGGATCGTCTGGGGATTCTCCGCTGCAGCCAGGAAGATTTGGCGAAGCTCGCGCCGGGCGAATGTATCCGCTATCGGCAGCAGGCGTTCGGGACGGAAGCGCTGGTTCGCGACCGCGCCGCCGCGCGCCGGAAATTCCCCTCCGCAGTCATTGACCCTGTCAACATAGAAGACATTATGCTTTTTTATATTCGAGGTGAACAGCTATGAAGGGATTGTTGCTCAAAGATTTCTATTGTCTAAAGCAAAACTTGAAATATATGTTTTTTGTTTTACTTTTATTTGGTATTATTTTTATTCCGCAGGGAAACAACGGCTTTTCCAGCGTACTTATTATGCTTTTTGCAATGATGGTCATTACGACGCTCAGCTATGACCATGCCGGCAAATGGGACAATTTTGCCCTAACCATGCCAATCACGCGCAAAATGTTGGTGCAAAGCAAATATGTACTGCTACTGCTTATGCTGCTCGCCGGCATTGTTATTAGCCTGTTGTGCAGCGTGATCGGCGCGGCATTCAAAGGTTTTTTGGACTTTACGGAAACGGGTGTAGAAATAGGTGCCGTTGCAATGGTAGCTGTATGGATGGCCTCGTTACTGCTGCCGCTGATTTACAAATTCGGTGTAGAGCGCGCCCGTCTCTTTTTGATGTTGGTGTTTGCCCTGCCTGTTGTCATCATTATGGTTGTCACTTCCATGTTCAAAGATGTCTCTATGCCCAACATTACGCCGGAACAGCTGGCGCCGTTGGCAGCCGTCCTTCCCATTCTAACAATATTCGTCTACATCGTCTCTTATATGATTTCCGTTAAAATCTATCAAAAGAAAGAACTGTAACTAAAAGCAGGAATCTCTTTTGGATTCCTGCTTTTAGCAATCTCTTCAATTGATACGAAACAACATGATAGCATCGTTTTCTATCGTTCCAATTTCAATACACTGACAGACGGAATTTCGCGGTCTACCGGCAAATTTTGGCGGTCAATGGTAATGCCCTGCGCCGCTGCTTCAAACGGTATTGCAATGCCGTCCGCTACTGCCGTCACACTGCGCACACCGGAAATGTTCAATGCAGTTTTCTCCGCAAAAGCGCCGTTCTCGGCAAGAACAAACGCGTATACGGTGCCGTCTTTCTGCACAAATGCCGCTTGCTGCGTTTTATACGGCGCACAAATGCGAGTTCCATAGACTGCTTCGCCATATGTTTTCATCCAACGCCCCAACCCTTTTAGATTTTCCACTGCCGGACGCGGCAATCGTCCTGTTGGTTCCGGCGCAATGTTAAGCGCCAGGTTACCGCCTTTACAGATAATTTCAATCAACAAATGAACTATTTCTTCCGCTGTTTTATAGGTATCATCGTAACGGTAAGCAAACGAGCTTCCCATTGTCAGGCAGCTCTCCCAGGGAATTTGCATTGGCTTCTCTGGTATGGTCAGCTCCGGTGTAACATAATTTTCATACGCTCCCCCAACCGTCCGGTCTGCTACAATTAGCTCCGGTTGGATCTTCCGCAATTTGGGCACAATCTCATTTAGACGAATATCCAATCCAATTTTTGGATTTACCTGCCCACCATCTAGCCATAAAATGTCCACTTTTCCATACTCGCCAATCAACTCCAGCATCTGCCGGTGTGTAAACTGGACAAATTGCTCCCATAGCCAAGGGTATTCATAAACATCATACGAGGGATTTCGCCAAGTTTCTTCGCTGTGTTCCATGCCCGGCGTCCAATAATACCGGCTGTGCCAGTCAGGCTTGGAAAAATATGCGCCAATGCCCAGCCCCTGCGCACGAAAAGCGCGAAATACGCTTTTCACGATGTCTGCATTGGGGGTTTTATGGAACGGGCACTCAGGCGATGTCGTTTTATAGGAAGTTTGCTGCGTATCCCACATACAAAACCCATCGTGGTGCTTGGTAGTAAAAATCAAGTATCGAAAACCGCTTTTCGCTGCTATCTCCGCCCATTGTTCCGGTTGCATACAAATGGGATAAAAGGAACGGTTCAACGCAAAATATTTCTCACGAAATTCTTTTCCGTCCTTTGCCCAGTCAATTCCTTCTCGGGACCATGGCGCGTCATAATCGCTGAGCCCCCAGGATTCCATGATTCCCAGTTGCGCATAAGGGCCAAAGTGCATCATCAATCCCAGCTTTTGATCTTGGAACCACTCCAACCGCTTGCGAACCGGTTCCTCCGGCTGCACATAATGTGCTTCATCGGTAAATCCATGGATTCCATTTAAAATATTGTCGTCTATCGGCATTCGTTTCATTTAAAATTCCTCCCCTGCTGCCGCAGAAGCCGGATCCGTTATGGGTCCGGCTTCTGGTAGGTCGTTATATTATATATAGAATGGGTATGCAATTATTTTACAGCTTCCCGAGCTTTTCCAGCATACGGCCGATTGCCACAGCCGCTTGGTCGCGCTGCGCACCGTTTTGCGGCAGGAAACGTCGTTCTTCATCTCCCTGTAAGAGTCCATATCCTGCGGCTTTTTCCACATAGTCTATTGCCCAGACGCTCACGGCCTCTCTATCGACAAAAGTAGAGACTTCGCCCGGAACCGTTTTACCGCCGTCGGTCATTTCAAATGCGCTAACCAACATTTTTGCCATTTCCTCACGGCTGATGACTTGGTTACCCGCAAACGTTCCGTCTCCCATACCGGAGATAATTCCCTGTTCTACTGCTGTCTGCACGTAATCTGCAAACCAGTCGCCGCTGTTCACATCGGAAAAGCCGCCTTCATATGATTTGGTTTCCAGTTCCAGACCGCGCACGAGCATGGCGGTAAATTCTGCCCGCGTGACGGACGTTTCCAGCGCTAACGAACCATCGCTGCCTTTCAAAATACCTTTGTCTATCATTTTAGCCAGTTCTGTCTCGCCCCAATGCCCCTGAATTTCTTCTTTTAGCTGCTCTGCCGGATTCGGTGTTTCTTCCGGCGGCGTTGTATCGGGTGTTGGCGTGGGTGTTGGTGTATTCTCCGGCGATGTTCCGGTCCCCTGTGGCTTGACGCTGCCGATGCCACCGCCTCCTCCGCCGCCGCTGGAAATTCCGCCATTCACATTGGAACCCGGCTTAGTTGTAGGCGTCGGTGTCGGGCTTGCATCTGGTTCTTCTGTTTCTTCTTCAATGGGCGTGCTGCCAAAATAGATATACCGTCCCGATGTTTGATAGGAAACCGGTGTTTTAACTGTATTGGCACCCGTTGTCCCCTGGTACACATTTACAATATTGCTTGTGTTATCCGCATAAAATGTCAGTTGGTTCATATCCACGTCTGCCGAAGTGTCCCGCACAACGGATCCATAGGAAAGTTCAAATCCAATCTGTTCTACCGGAACTTGCGATTTAAACAGATAAACATTTTTGTCCAGGTCTTTCACATAAGTCCCGTCCTGCACAATCAGGCGGGTCAAATTGCCAGCCGCGTCCCGTTCCACGTATGCGCTACGTGCATCTGTTTCATAATTTGCAAAAGTGCGCACCGCTTTTTGGCTTTCGTCATGTACCAGATAATAATCAGCACGAATAAACTGATTCTCTGTATAGTTGTCAATGTTAATATGCATGGCCGTTGCACCGTTTTTCTCCACATTTTCCAGTGGCAGCGTTTCTGCTGTAACCTCAACATTTTCACCAGCTTTTTCCGGATATAATATCGTGTTAAAAATAACCGGTCCTGCCGCTTGCTGCTCATACGTGACATAGTCTGCGGTTGTTCCAACGTAATACCCATTGTTTAGAGTAGCATCCATATCTTCAGGATTTGCCTGCACAACCTGGATATTCGCCGTTCCCACAAAATTAGTCCGTGTGGTCAAGCTATCTTCGTCAAGCGAAATATTTGCATCCGGCAGCATGTGCCAATGCTGTTTATAATTATGCTGCGCCGTATCGCTGTCATTGGGTTTCACATAATCGCCAACAATCCAGAATCCCGGACGGATATACAGAATATCGCGGGTATGCTTTTCATTGCTTCCGCCACGATATGCCAAGGACTCATTGGTGGTGTGGTCATAAATATCATTGCTTTCCCAGTATTTCACCGTTCCTTTTGTCCTTGTCCCCTGACTGGCATTATCGATTTCGATGGTATTGTGGGCACGCGTTGACTCCAAATACGTCTTGACCGGACCCGTTCCATACGAGAAAAAGAGTTGGTCAGTGAGCAAATATTGACCATAAGCCGATACGATAATACCGTTATCATCTTTATGGGAATGATTTACCGTTGCACCGTCAAGTTCGGTAAACAAGTAATTATCATTATCTCCCCATCCACTGCGCATTACCATTCTGCGGTAGTTTCTGTAAAGCACTGATGTATAAGGCGGTATTGTCCCCTCTGTGCCGCCTGAGACGGCATATTTTAAGTATTCATTGTCAAAATCCTGCAATACCGTGCTAAATGTGCCGGTATACCCGGTCGTATAATTGCCGCCGTCTCCCCATTGATTGTCTTTGTATTTTGGCATACTCATGTCCATGAGATAAACCGCCAAATCTTCTACTTTATCATAAGCGGCGCGGTCGCTAAACGGCAAATCTTGTACGTTGGTATCTGTATTAGGGGTGATATAGCCAAACATGTTACTTACCGTCATGGATGCATATGCCAGCGAGCCTTCTCCATAGCCGCCTTCATCGTCAATCAAGCTGCTGTCCGCAACCGCCTGAATTTTTGTGCGTGTCTTTTCCAGCCATTTGTCGTAGGTCGCAAATTCATCATAATAGCAATTCATCATGTGCAACCCACGCGCCGCCACAACGCCTGCATTATTGGTGTCATTGATAGCGTAATTGTTCGTTACCATAATGTCTCCGCTTTTCCACATATATTTCAGCGTAGCGCTCCATATATCCGGCGTCATGGAATCTGACATAATCAGCCATGCAAATGCCCGCGGCAATGCGATACAGCGGCAGCCATGGTCTAGCGGAATTACATACCCCGGTCCGCGCGGGTTGGTGCCGGACTGATTCAGCCAGCCCACCCAATGCCGAATTGCCGTGTATGCATAGCTTTCATTATTTTCTGTTCCCTGTACATACATACCCAGCAGCATGGGAAACCATGTTTCAAAACGCTCCAACTCTTCACGCAGACGGAACCCCTGATAGGTCGGCCGCATGTATCGAACGCTATCTTCCCCATACCAGGAATATGCCATATGCTCATATGCCTGTGTCCTATCCAAATTTTTAAATGTAATGACATCTTCCTCCCAGGCGTTGTTTGGTGTTTTCATGACAAAAATTTCTTTTGCTTCATCAGAAGTTGCATTTTTTCCATAGATGTTTAACGTTACCCTGGTGATGGAGTCCGTGACACTGATGTCAGATATGTCAAATTGGATGTGTGCCCGTTTGGTATTGCTGTCCGTCGGTTCGCTTGCGCCGATCGTCGTTACACTTTCTTCCGCCAATAAGGTTGATTCTTTGCCAAAGTTCCTGCTGTCGCTGCTCCCTGCAATTACTGTTGCATCCTGTATCGCAGTCAGCGTGGTGACAACGCCGTTGGATTCTATTTCCAAGATAGGCGGGTGCGCCGCTTCACGACTTTCAAACTCTGCGGTATTGCCGTCCTTTTCAGACGCCATCACAATCATGGATACCACATGGTCTTCCGCCGTTTTAATGCTGTCCCACTGGTGGGTCACATCTACCGAGTGATACTCCGCCGTCCCGGTCACGTCAAAATATCCGAGCATGGGCCAACTGGGATGAAAATAGAAGTTCTTTGTCATTGCGTATCCAAAAAACGCTGCCTGCGTACTGGGAGACCCAATCAGTGGAACGCTTTGACGATTTCGTTTGTCTCGATAATATTCCAGAATTTCTTCTTTTACGATACTATAATCCCCATCTGTTACCTGCATAACAGCCTGTTTCACCGCTGCCATTTCCGGATATTTATCATAGTTAAAGTAAGGCTGTACAACCCATGTTTCGCTCGCCATATCATATTTTCCATAAAACGCTTCGTCTGATATGTTCGTTTTATCAGTTGTATCCTCAAAAGCCAGTACCGGATCTTCGCTTTCCCCCTCCTCTGCTGCATATACAGAAATGGGTTCTGATACTTCCTGCTGGATAAGTTCTGGCTGCACCGCTTCCGGCGTTTCTTCCGCCGCCGCAGGGAAACCTGCCGCCAGCGTGGACGCCAGCAGCAGTCCGGTCAGGATTCGCTTTCCTTTCATGTTTCTCACACCTCCGTTTCCCTTATTCCGTCTTAGCGGACGATAACAATGCCGCGTACCGTGCTGTTTTTAATATGTACCATGATTTGGTCCCCTTTGCCCGTTTGTGCCGGTATGATGTCATAAGATGTAATCGGCTTAATGGTTTTGAGCTGGGCGTCATATAAGTAAACCTGCGGAGCATTACGGCTGTTTGCTTTCACAACTGCCGACGTTCCGTTTTCAAAATCAACGGTAATACGATCCACGCGGCGGTTTAGAATATCCTCAATCTTCTGGTATTCTATATTGGATACATAACCGCAAACCGTTTTTCCTAATCCTTCCGGATTAGAATCCGTTCCAATACCGAACTCACCCATTCCCGTAGACGGATTGACTGCGTTATCGATACGGATAATTTTGTTAATCCGGTTTGTTGCCGGTGAAACGGCATAGTAGAAAATATCGCCGGCACGCAGCGTTTTTGCCTGTTCATACGCCGCATCATCTACCATATAATTCATCTTTACGCCATCGGACCAGAAATAGATTTTATACCGCGATTCTTCCTCTTCGTCGATACTCATGGATACCGATTCTACAACAGACATTTTACTGCTGTCAATGATAGCGCCGGTGCTGTCCGCTTTCAGCGTCGCTGTAATCGCAAGTACGCGTACACATTCGTTTTCGTCCTTTATATCATAACCATTGATATAATATTCCTGTTCGTCGTTGATTTCTACCGGTGCAAGATAATCTTCATCGGTGATTTCCGACGCGTTCTGTTTTTCATAATCGGGAATCATCAATACTTTGGTGGTTTCTTCCGCGCCGAATGCAGAAATTGCTTTTCCGCCAAATACTTTTTCTTTGGCATTGTAAATTCGTTTTCCGGAAGTGCCGACAATTTCGGGCGTGGTGATGGTTCTAATCTGACCACTTGCATTCGCACGGTACCGAATAATATTGTTCACGCGCCGCCCCTCCTGGTCGGTTTCAGAAAAATACTGTTCCAGTTCCGCCGCTCCCATTGAAACACCATTAACAGATACTTTTTCTGCAAATTCCAATATTACTACATTGGAATTTTGCCCTTTCAATTTTAAAATTACGCTGGTGTCGTCTTCAATATCTGATTCTTCCTGCGTTTCCACAAAGTCGCCAGGCTGCAAAATCTTTGCTTCGAGGTGTGTGCTCATACCGCTTCTACGTCCCACCTCTGCTACATAGGCATATTTTTCTGCGCCTTCCAGTCCGATTGCTTCATTGACCGTACAAATTTCACCGCGATAGTTCAGGTAGAAATCAAAATTGTCCCCAACTTTCAAAACATTTCCTGTTTCTTCAAATCCCGGTTCCAACTCGTACCAGGTATCGTCTATCTGCACACGGTCTTCTTCCTCCAGTGCGGTGATTTCTCCTGTCATCTTTTCCAGCCCAATCACAACAGTGCAAACCTGTCCGTCTTCACTTTCCACCACGCTGACAATATCGCCTTCCTGAATGTCTTCCGGCAGGCAATTATTTCCTTGCGCGTCTAAAACAGTGTAAATGACATCGTCATTGTCTTCAAAATTAATAAAATTGCGCTGCGGCGCTTTTCCTGCCGTCTTTAAATAAATAATGTCACCGCTTTTGCGGTCCACACGGTAGCTGTAAAACGTTTCAATATCCACAATATCATAGACGCTGTCGCCGTCGTTGTCAATTAAGGTAACCGCACCGCGCTCCAGTGTCATATCTTGCTCCGTATAGCTGTCTTGCAGACGCATATTTTGAATCAAAAGCGCCTGTTCGGAAATTGACAAAGTTGTCTTGCGACCATCTTGATAATAGGTCATTCTTCCGCTTGTCGGCTGTGTCCAATCCTCTTCCGTCAAGGTCAACGTTTCATTGCGTGTCGTCGGTTTGATGCTTGTCAGGTGCAGCAGTCCGTCGCTACCTTCCTGCGCATAATAATCCACTTCCATACCAAGATAGTTCCCCGCATCCGTAAGTTCGGTTTTATAGCGAACACCATCGATATAAATTTCATCTTGTTCCAGTCTGCTTGTCGGTTTGGCGCCAATCCAAAGTTTGGAATTTGCCGTGACAATTCCTTTTCCTTTAAACAGTTGGCTTTCCGCATCTCTTTCTAAAATTCTTATCCGGAAGGTATCATCTGTAATTTGCAAAAGCATATCGGAACTATATCCCGGTTCTGCAATCGCCAAATCCAGACTGTTGTAAATCATGCGCAGTATGTCCGCACGCGTAAAGGTGCCGGGCGTTATGTTACTGCCCTTCAGCAAGCCTAATTCAGCCGCCACGCTGCGGTAACCGTCAGGATAGCCCCCGCGCTGCTGTGCGGCAATGTCATATCCCAGACTTACCACCAGTACCTTCATCGCCATTTCCAGTTCCATTTGGTCATCCGGTCCAAATCTCCCGTCTCCATAGCCCACCATTTTTCCGGAATACAGTATACGGCATACATCATCGTAAAACCAATCGTCTGTCTTGACGTCCGTAATACCTTCCGGCAGTTGGACCGGCCAATCCTGCATCTGATTTAACCGTACCATCATGGAGCAGAACTCCGCACGCGTGACGGGACTGTCCAATTCCATATCCCCATTTTCATTTCCTTGTACAATACCAAGTGATTGTAAATCAAACAAAATTTTATCAGATAATTCCATTTCGGCCAGTGCCGGTATGCCGCACGCTAGCATCATAATGACAGCAAGCGCCATACAAAGTATTTTTTTCATATTCATTTCCTCGCAGCCTCCCCAATTGCGTATTCCCTTATCTGGTCCTGTAGGGGACGAATGTCCCCTACAGGCTTCCAATCAGTTCTTATTGCATCAGCATTGCCAGCATTTTTGCAGCTTCCGCCCTCGTCGATTGGTTTTTCGGCAGGAACTGTCCCAGTTCATTCCCGCTAATTACGCCGCTACGAACCAGTTCGTTAACCGCTTCCTGCGCATAGCCGCTGATATCCTGCGCATCTATAATGACAGCTGCATCTTCGCTTTCTTCTAAGTCTCTCTCTAAATATTCTATTGTCCGCCAAATCATGGTTGCCATATCTTCGCGAGTAATCGTTTCTCCTACGCCAAACCGGTCTTCCGCTACGCCTTTGACAATTCCTGCTGCAACCGCTGCCTGAATATAAGAGGTGTACCATCCACCCGGTTCCATGTCGGAAAATGCCACCGTGGTTTCACTTTCCGGAATATCCAGCGCCAATACCAACATTTTGACAAATTCTTCCCTGCTTATGCTTTTTTCCGGCTGGAAATTGCCATTTTCATCTCCCTGTACAACACCATGCGTATACAGTTTCATCACATAGGGAATTGCCCATGCTGTTTGTTCCATATCCCGGAATCCGTCCGTCTGCGGCTGGTCTGTTTCGCCGCCGGGCGTCTGCTCGCCGTCACTAATTGCCCCAATATTGATGTTCGGCGTTTTTACGCTGCTGCCGCCGGAACCGCTGCCGGATCCACCACCAGAGCCGCTGCCACCGCCGGAGCCGCCGCCACTATTCGTACTTGTGCCGCTTATGCTGCGTGTAAAGTTTTTCTTTTCTGCCGCGCTGCCGCTCTCAACTGCTGCAATCATGGTTACCCGCTGCACGCTCGTCGGATGGGTCACCTGAAATGTGATGTTGCCGTCATCGTCCAAGGTTCCATTCGGGTTAATCAATCCGGAAGGCGAGAACGTCCAAGTAATATCGGAACCAAATACGCCTTTCGCCGGTAATGTAATCGTGTTTGCCGTAATTGTATCCGGCACATTGATTGTCAGATTTTCAATATCTGCTTTCACGCGCTGCGCGTCTGTCGGCTGCAAACGGACTTCCAGTTCCGCCAATTCCGACGCTATACCGGATTTCTTTTTGGTTACATTCAGGCGTACATAACGCGCCAAGGCTGGGTCAAAGGATATTGTACCATTTTCGCCAATGGTTTCTCCGGTTGCGACAGTCGTCCATGTAGAACCATCATTTGATACATCAATGGTATATGCTTCAATTGCATAAACGCCTTCACTGTCAGCCACTTCATGAACAGATACGTTGCTAAACGGCGTCTGGCTGCCCAAGTCTACAACCACATTATAAGTTCTTGCAGTCGCTTTGGTGCGGAAGGTGGTATCTAAATCGCCGTCTGTCAGGTTTGCCGCTTTGGTATCTCCATCTGCCGCTACGCTAACCCTCACAGTCTTTTCCAATGCCAAGTTGTCCGAATCAGTTGACAGAACCACAACGCGGAACACCTTGCTGACCGGCTGTGCGCCTTCCATTTGCAGTGTTGCCGTAAGTTCCGTTTCAATTGATGGCTGCGGATATTCCGGACGAGTCACTGTACCCGTTGTACTAATCGTCTGCGGTTGTGAGGACTGCCAAGTCACCTGTGCGCCTTTGAAGGAGGGAATGAGATTTAAATTCTCTGTTATCCGCTCCGCCGCTTTGTTATTCCCTGCAATTTCTGCAAAGGTTAGGCTATTTTTCAATTGCTCCAGGTATTGCTGCGTTGATACTTCCAGTTTTTTCAACGTTACCGTAATATCCTTGCTATCCGTTGTACCGTTGCAGGAAAGCGTTGCGCGCAGCACGACTGTGACATCGCTTTCATCTATCTGCGGGCGAACGACCATGCCGGTTGCGGCATCTACCTTCGCCGTTGTTGTGGAGGGCGTCATGGACTGTACGTTCCACGAAATATCTACACCGTCCAGTACTGTAATCAAATTCAAATTGTCGACAATTGCGTCTGCTGTCTCATTTGCGCCTTTGATATTGTCAAAGGTCAGGTTTGCTTTTGCCAGCGCAACCGCGTCTGACGCATCCATCTTTTTCACAATGACGGTCACAGGAGCGCCGTCGCCATAGACATAAGTTCCGTCTCCTTCGTTTTCCATATCCGCAATACCCAATACCGGCGTTAGGACAACCATCGCATCTTCTTGTGTAATCAACGGTCTTGTTACCGTTCCGTCTGTCGCAATCACCGCTTCATTGCTGGATTTCCAGCCCTGTACCTGGAAGCCGGCAATTTCCGTTTTACTAAAGTCCAGATTCGTGGTCACTGCGTCCGCCGTTGTGTTGGTGTTTTTAATATCGTCAAAGGTAATCGCGCCATCGGAAAGCCCGGCGATTTGGGAAGCCGCGCTCTGCCATGTTTTCAGGTAGTTCAGGCTGACAATCACTTCTCCTGCACCAACAGAACCATTTCCCGGTGCAAATATTACCTGCTGCAAGCCTTCCCCAACATCAAACAATGTTGCTCTTGTCGATAGCTTTGCTTCGCCGTTAATCCAAACCTGCTCCAAATAAGTGCTTGTTCCTGTTGAATTTATTTTCAAGCGAACCTTTGTCCATCCGCTGCCCAAATTGAGGTTATTCACTGTCGCCAACGTAGTAAATTCACTAGCAGTCGGCTTACCAGTCTGCGAGCTTTGAATTGTCATTGAATTACTCGTACAATTCAGTTTCATCGCATGTCCTGCACTGCCCTTAACATAAACTGCTATTTGCGTCGATTTGCTGTTCCGGTTCCACTCAAATTCAATCATATTTTCGCCGCGCGGCATGGTCGCTGTTCCGGTTCCTGTCATAAGTGGTACATCCATTTGACAAGTGTTAGCTGCCGAACTGCCGCGAATCAACCGTACTGCTCCATCACTTACTTGAACAGAGGAATCCTTCCCTCCCCAATCGCTCGAGGCAGGTACAGGCCGTGTCGCTGCATCTGCTTCCGTTGGCAGTGTATCAAAAGGTTCATTTACAAAATACGCTATTTGCGGTCCTGACGGATCCGGCGTTGCCGTTGGCGTCGGTGTCGGCGTTGCTGTTTCCGTTGGTGTCGGTGTTGGTGTTTCTGTAGGCGTTGGTGTCGGCGTTACTGTCGGCGTCGGTGTTGGCTCTGTTGTAGACTCTTTCACCGTAATCGCAATCGACGCGCCTTCCAAAGAGAGATAGCCGTCTGTGCCTTCGCCGGTAATGTCTTCGACCCCAATCAACGGCGTTATTGTAACCTCTGCGTCTCCGTCTCCTTTCGCCGGTCTTGTCACAGTACCGTCCGCTGCGACTACCGCCGTATTGCTGGATTTGAAGCCAACCACGGCAAGTCCGTTTCCAAGGTCTGCGCTTTGCAGATTTTCCGTCACATTGTCTGCTGCCGTGTTGGTTCCCTTGATGTCGTCAAAAGTAACGTCTGCGCCCCATTTTGCCACATATTCTGCAAGCTGGCTCGGCGCACTTTGCCATGTTTTCAGGTAGTTGATGTTATAAATTACTTTGCCGGAATATCCGGTGGTAGCGGAGCTGGGTGCAAAGATAACTTGTTTTAAACCGTCGCCCGCATCAAACAATTCTGTACGTCCGCCCATTTGCGCGACGTCGTTAATCCAAATTTCCTCCAGATAGGTCTTACCCGCTTCCGAGGTGTCAATTTTAATCCGCACCTTGGTCGTGTCTGCATAGTTCTGATCTGTCAAATTTTTCACTTGCGCGAAACCGCTGGCGCTGGAACTGCCATTGGTGCTCTTTTTCACCGAGGTCGTGCTGCCGCTGATTTCCAAACGCATGACGTGCCCGTTTGACCCCTGGAAATACAAGAAGGTATTTCCGGCTCCCGTGTCACGGCTCCACTCAAATTCAATCATGTTTTCGCCGCGCGGCATCGGATTCGTGCCGTCGCCCGTCATCAGCGGTACATTCAGCTGGCATTTATTTACCGCAGCCGTTCCGCCAATCAGTTGTAATGCGCTGTTGTCCACTTTGATAGAAGAATCGCTGTTGCCCCAATCGCTTGGCGCCGGAATGGGACGGGTTGCTGCTTCGTCTTCTGTCGGCAGGGTATCAAAGTCTTCATTGACGAAATAGGATACGCTGAAGTCCGTCTGTTTCTCCGCTTCTTTCACCGTCACAGTAATGGGCGTACCATTTGTTTTCACAATTTCCATAGCGTTGTCCGGATTTTCGCTGTTGCGTAATCCCAGAATAGGCGTTAGCGTCACTTCTGCGTCGCCATTTTCCGGACGCGTCACGGTTCCGTTCGCCGCAATCACCGCTTCATTACTAGATTCCCAACCAATTACGGTAAGTCCGTTTTTGGTTTCCTTCACTGCACCGAACGCCAGTTTTTCTGTTACACTGTCCGCTGCCGTGTTGTTTCCTTTAATATCATCAAAAACAATTTTGCCGTCTTCTGCCGCCGCTTTCGCTGCGACCTGGTCCTCTGCCGGCTGATAGACCTTCATATAATCAAACTCTAAAGATTTGTAGCCGGCTGAATATGCGGTTGCCCAACGTGAGGAAACCAACCCTGCCGGACCTTTTTCATTGTCCTTGTCCTCGTCTCCTGTTTTCTTATAGAGCGATACAGAGCCGCTTTTAACCAGCGTTCCATTCACCCAAAATTCTTCCAGCGTAGAGGAACCGTCCTCTTTGACGTCCAGCAATAACTTCACTTGGTTCATCTGATTAAAATTCAGTCCGCTCGCTGACGTCGCATAGGTTGTTATTTTATTCGACGTATTATAGTAATCCAGTTGTATTTTCCCAGACTTCGCGATTAGTTTGAAGAGATTGCTTGCAGACCCCTGTACATACAGGTCAGTCTCTGTTTCACTTGCGCCGTGCTGCCATGCAAAATCAATATATACCTTTCCCGCCGGCACAACATTCTCTTTCATCTCACCGGACATAAAGGGAATTTGTATATTAAAATTATACCCCGTTGCCAGTGGCAGCAACGCCAGTTTTCCATTCTCCACCTTCCATTCCGCCGTGCCGCCTGACCAGGTGCCGACCGTCGGAATGGACTGCGTTGTTTTATCTGTCGGTGTTTCGTCATAGGGTTCGTTGACGTAGTAGCTGAGCGCATTCACGTCCTCCGGTGCAACGCCGCCGCCCGTATCCGTGGTTTTTACCGTCACGGTAATGGGGCTTCCCTCTGCCACAGCATAGTCGCCTTCCGCTTCATTTTCAAAATCCAGCACGCCCAAAAGCGGTGTCAGCGTCACTTCTGTGTCCGCTTCCCCAATGCCAGGGCGGTTCACTGTACCGTTTGCAGCAACAATGCTTTCATTGCTGGATTTCCAGCCGGTGACAATCAATCCATTTGTTGTTTCTGTTTTGGTCGTGAAATCCAGGTTGGCCGTCACAGCGTCTGCCGCCGTGTTCGTTCCTTTGATGTCGTCAAAGGTGATTGCCGCGCCGTCTTCCGCTGCCAGCGCTTCCGCCTGGGCAGCCGCCGGAATCCACACTTTGAAATTGTCGATATGAAAGACAGTGTCGCCTTGTGAACCATTTGTCTTGTGGCTGAAACACACTTGTGAGAACCCAGCTCCGACATCTCTCGTAAACGTTTGCCGTTCACTTACGATACGCGTGCCGTTCAGCCAGATACCATCTACATATGCTTCCGTTCCCGTGTTGTAAAGCAGGACCCGTACCTTGGTCATCGCATTAGAGCCGGCAAGCGTGGAAGTGCCCCAGTTGCTGCCCGTACTGCCATTGGAATTGATAAACCGGAAATTATAATTCCCAGAATAAGCACGTACAACAAACGAATTTTCTTTCTCCGCATTGCGGAAATACGCCTGAATCTCATTGCCGCCGCCCGTTGCGTCCTTCCACTCCCATTCAACCATCAACGGTCCGGTCGGCGTGGTATCCGGAATCGGCTCTGTTTTAAAATCGCCGTTGCCTGGCATAAGCGGAATCGTCAAATCAAAATTTCCATTGGTTCCTGTGTTCACCAAATTCGCTGTGCCGTTAGTATATTGCACTTCTGCCGACCCTTGTGGTGTTCCCCACAAATTCGCAGCTGGAATTGCGTGCGTTGTCCCGTCTGTTGGTTCTTCAGTAAAGGTTTCGTTGACCAAATAGGTCGGCAAAATTCCCGGTAGTTTTTCCGATTGAACGGCTTCTTCCGTAACAATTGCCTCGGATCGGTTGCCGAAGGTATCTATACCGACAACACTAAACTGATAGCTTTCGCCAAACTTCGGAATGTCTTTAAACTCATAGGTCAACGTCCGCGGCACCGGCGAGAAATAATGCTCCGGCAGAACCTTAATGGTTTTCAGTTCGTCTCCCGCTTCGTTTCGCATTGCAATTTCATAGTAGCGGACTTTTTGCACATCCTCCACCTGTGAAAACGTCACCTCAGCGTTGCCCGCGCTGTTCATTTTTGCTGTCACTTTCGCATCTGCCGCAAAGGTCGGCGCGCTGCCTTTTCTTTTTTCCGCTGTGTATTGGAAATTGCTCTTGATGTCGTCCGTCATGGATACAGTCCAGCGTTCTCCGAT